>JBLGCB010000055.1:0-24234 GCA_047617105.1 Phenylobacterium sp.
CATAAAGTCGCTGGTGGTATAACCGACATAATCCACATTATGACCGGGCGTGATATATAACCGTACCACAGTCTCACCAGTGGCCTGCTCTTGCACTCTGGCGCGTTCAATAGTGCCTGTCCATACCTGATCACATAGCGCTGCCTGGCTCTCAACCGCAACAAATAAAGAAAGGGCAACAAGCGTTTTGGTGGTTAAGCTGGTGAATACTTGATTAAATTTAGTCATGGTCTGCTCCAAAAGGCTAAAGTAAATAAAAAGGTTTCCAGTGCGGTTAAACTTATCGTAAAACATTATCTGGTTGACGATTTAAATAATAAGCGAGATGAAGAATGAAAACTGTGATGAAGTTCACAAAGGTAAATAAAGATTAAAAATTAATGCCTTTTATTTTCTTGCTGCAACCTTACAAAATAAGTGCCTTATATCCCAATCTGTAAGTTTCAAGAAAGCATGGTTCATTATAATGCGCGTCGACAAATGAATTTAAACTGGAGTTATTACCATGAAGTTAAGCATTATGGCCATATTATTAGCAGCAACAATAAGCACCGCTGCATCAGCACAGAGTCAATGGGGGTTAGGTGTTGGTGCTATCGTTAGCGATAAAGGTTATGTTGATATTGGCAATGAATCGACGGTGATCCCAATGGTATTCTATCAATCAGAAAGCTTTTATTTGTTGGGGCCGAAATTTGGCTATAAGTGGCTGGTCTTTGATGACGTTAACATTGATTTAGTCGGCCAATATCGTTTTGATGGTTATAAAGAAGACGATGGGGATATCTTTCAGGGGATGGAAGATCGTTCTGGCGCACTCGACTTGGGCTTGTCTGTTGATTATAAAACGGCTTGGGGAGATTTATCTTTTGAGTATCTGACTGATGCAACCAATGAGCATAAAGGTAATGAAATGAGCCTTAGCTACTCAAAACCCTATGGCTCGAAATCGTTACAGATAACACCTTATGTCAAAGTTAACCGCTTTAGTGAAGATTTGGTTGATTATTATTATGGTGTCCGTGCCAATGAAGAAACCGCCTCACGCGCTGTTTATATCGGTGAAGCGACCACCAATATTGAACTTGGCGTTAAAGCGACCTGGCGAGTCGGTAAACACCATAACTTTATCGGTTACACGTCCTATACTGCTTATGGTGCTGAAATTGAAGATAGCCCTTTAATTGACAGCTCGGGAAACCTTAGTTTGCTGCTAGGTTATATGTATGTTTTTTAACCTATACCATTAGTAACTATTCAGCGCACTCATCTTTTGCACCATAACGGCGTTATTTTCGTACTCAAACAGTAACATATGACCTATATGCGCCTATTTTCCGTGCGATAATGCCTTGTTCTGAAGCAAAATCTAAGCACGCTGAACAGTTACTACCATTACAACTAGGGGTAAAATTATTTGAGAGTTTTAATCACAGAAGATAATGGCGAACTGGCTGAATTTATTCAAGAAGCCCTCTCAATTGAGGGTTATCTGTCTGATATCGCCAGCAGTGCTGGCGAACTTAAACTGTATTTACAAGATGTGAGTTACTCGGCGATTATTCTAGATTTGGGGCTACCTGATACCGATGGGCTGGTGGTTTTAAAACAACTACGCCGGGCAGGCAATATGGTGCCGGTACTGATATTAACGGCCAGAGGCGGGGTGCAAGACCGAATTAAAGGGTTAAATTATGGTGCCGACGACTACCTGATTAAACCCTTCTCAATGGATGAGTTAATCGCCAGACTCAGAGCATTACTGAGAAGGCCCAATGCGCTCTCTAACACCAAGTTAAGTGCGGGTAATATTTGTTTGGATGTTATCTCTAAATCGGTTACTGTGGCAGGGACTAACGTAGTCATGGGGAAAACCGAGATTGCCATTTTAGAAGCCTTTATTCGTAATGAGGGGCTGACGGTCTCCAAAGAGTCACTTGAAAATACCATTTACCAAGATGGTTATGAGCTTTCAGAGAATGCTTTGCAGGTCGCCATACACAGAGTCAGAAAAAAGTTGACTGATGCAGAGTCGACGGTAAAAATTGCAACTATTAGAGGCATTGGTTATCTACTCAAATAAGCCTAAGCGAACGCAGTCGATCGCATTTAAATTACGTTTGTATTTTGTTTCCTCTGGCTGTGTGGTCTTTGGCTTGCTGCTGATACTGTTTTTATCGAATTCAGAGAAATTTGCTGATTTGGTTGTCGAAAATGGTTTCAATCATGTCTCCACTGAAATGGTCGATGCTTTTTATATTGATGATGCAGGGGTGTTAAAGTCGGACGCCGCTAAAGTGGAATTGAAATGGGGATTTGATGCCCTGTATTCTAATATCGCTTACCGCGTGGTTGAAATACCTAGCCAACAGGTTGTGTTGCAGTCTGCGCCCAAAGGGACACAAGGTTTCTTGTTCGACGGCGTCTCATTAGATATTCCGTTGAATTATTCTAGGGCAGATGAATGGCGTGCGAGTTTGTTCAGGGCAAAAATCAGTTTGGGCAAAAAAAACTATTACTTTGATCTGATTCGCAGCGACTTGATGGGAGAGTTAGCCAATCAAGCGGTGCGGCCAGCCATTGTTAAGGTGGGCATTGCGCTTATTATAGCGGCTTTTTTGCTGTTTTTGTCGCTCAGCGTTATTGCTATCTGGTTAATCGTCAAACCGGCCAATGCGCTTTCTCAGCAAATTGAGCGGTTAAAACCTGAGGACCTGCATAAACGGATTGATGTCATCGATATTCCCAAAGAATTGTTTCCTATCGCCAATGCGATGAATGATGCACTTGAAAGGGTAGAGAATAGCTTCGAACAACAAAAACGGTTTATTGCTGATGCAGCACATGAGTTACGCACACCACTGACGATATTTTTAAGCCGGCTTGAATTAAAAATACCCTCGTCGGCGGCAAAAGATGAATTAATCAAGGATGCGCATTATATCTCTCGCATATTAGAGCAATTGCTTGATTTATCTCGTGCAGAAAATATCAATGATCAAAAAATCACCCCAATAAAGTTGCTAGATGTGGTTAAAAACGTTTGTATGCACCTCGCGCCTTTGGCGGTTGATAAGTCACAAGACTTAGAGCTGGTTGAAGCTAAGTTACTTGATAGCCTTGAAGCATCTACAGTGATGATTGATGAGGGAGAGTTGACGGTGGTGGTCAAAAACCTGTTGGAGAACGCCATTAAACATAGTCCCGCAGGTGCCAAAATAAAAGTATCAGTCGAAGGCAAGGTTTTGACTGTTGAAGATTCAGGAAAAGGTATACCATTAGCCCATCAACAACAAATCTTCGAACGTTTTTGGCGAGAAAACCAATCAGATCGAACAGGTAGTGGCTTAGGTTTGGCCATCACCAAAGCGTTACTGAGTCATTATGATGCATCTATCAAGGTCGATAATGAGTCATCTTTGGGCGGAGCAAGGTTTGTGGTCAGTTTTAATAATTAAAGGTAAAAAGATGAAAACAAGTGACAGATTCAACAAGGTGTTATTACTGGTCGCGGCAGTAACCGCATTGTCTGGATGTGATAAATCCGCGGTAAACGCTGGCGAAAAAGCCCCGTTGTTACGTCCGGTCAGAACCATGATATTAGAAACCATCGATAATACCCAGGTGCATGAATTTACCGCGGTGGTTGATGCTTCTCGTAAGGCCGATTTATCCTTTAAAGTGTCTGGTGAATTAACCGCCATTTTGGTCAAAGAAGGCGATATCGTTAGCAAAGGCGATGTTTTAGCGCGATTAAATGATACCGATATCACCATCGAACGTGTTAATGCCAAATCTAATTTTGACAAAGCAAAATCAGATTTTGACCGGGCTAAAACACTGATTAAAACCGACTATATCTCTCAATCTGATTTCGAACAGTTAAAAGCCACCTACAACTCTGCCAAAGCACAACTGGATATTGCTGAAAATAATTTACGCTATACCCAGCTAATGGCGTCTTTTGATGGCGTTATTGCCAAGATATATCCCGAGCGATTTCAAGAAGTGTCGGCAAAATCTACCGTTATGCGCTTGCATAATTTACGCAAAGTGAAAATCTTAATTGATGTGCCTCAGAGCTTTATGATCCGCATCACTAAAGACAGTGACAAAGGGCAAGTATCCGCCAAGTTCGACGCCATACCTGATCAAGACTTTCCTTTACAGTTTAGCGAAGTGGCCACACTCGCCGATGAACAAACAAAAACCTACCAAGTCGTTTTTACCATGGATGCTTCAAAGGACCATTCTATTTTACCCGGTATGACCGCAACGGTGAGGGCCAAAATGAACCTGCCTGTTGAGCATGAACCAGCATTTTATTTACCCGCCAACGTGGTGCTTAAAGACAGTAACAGCCATTATGTTTTTGTCGTCAATCAAGTGGCAGAAGGCAAGGGAAAAGTGGTTAAGAAAGTGGTCACTATTGGCGATATTACCCCACTAGGCATTGAGGTTTATAGCGGGTTAGCTCAAGGTGATGCCGTGCTCACCGCTGGGATGACAAAAGTATCTGATGGTATGTTGGTTAAGTTTTAGGAGAATTCTGTGAATATCACTCGTTTAGCGATCACTAATAACCGCACCACATTTTTGTTGTTATTAGTGATTTTTTTAGTGGGTTTTTCTGTTTATCAGAAAATGCCAAAAGATTATGACCCTGGTTTTATTGTTCGCACCGCCCAAATCATTACTTATTTTCCTGGTGCCAGCCCTGAACGGGTTGAATTATTGGTCTCAGATAAAATTGAGAAGGTGATTCAAGAGCTGCCTGAATTAGATTTTGTCACCAGTGAATCTAGAACCGGAGTCTCGATCATTAGAGCCAATATTAAGGAAAGTTATAAAGACCTGCGGCCTATTTGGGATAATTTGCGCCGAAAAGTCGATACTGTGCAACAAGAGTTGCCTGATGAAGCGCATACCTCGATTGTTAACGATGAGTTTGGTGATGTTTACGGTATTGTGATTGGTTTGACGGCCCAGGGGTTTAGTTATCATGATATGAAACAGATTGCCGACCAGGTTAAAGATGAATTGTTGCGATTGAGCCAGAGCGCCAAAGTGGATGTGTTTGGTGAGCAACAAGAACAAGTTTTTATCGAATACAATAATGCCAGACTGGCTAAACTGGGGATTTCTCCTTCGCAACTAAGTGACCAATTGGCGAGCCGAAATATTGTTATTCCTGGAGGTTCAATTGATATCGGCAGCGAAAAAATCGCGCTAGAGCCTTCTGGAAACTTCGAAAGCTCTGATGATATTGGCAAAACGATTATTCAAATTCCCAATAGTGATGGGGTGCAATACTTAAGAGATTTGGTCACTATCTCACGGGGTTATGTCGATCCGGTTGAAAGTAAAGTCAGCTTGAATGGCGAACGGGCTTTATCGATTGCTGTGGCGATGCGAGAAGGCGGTAATAATATTTTACTCGGCCAACAAGTTAAAGCACTATTGGTTCGATTAACCGCAGCCTACCCGATAGGTGTTGATTTCGAATTGGTGTCTTTTTTACCCAAAGATGTTGAAAAGAAAGTTGATGATTTTGCCAGTAATCTAGTGCAAGCGGTGGTGATTGTTACCTTGGTGATGTTGCTTAGTCTTGGCTTACGGTCAGGTTTGATTGTGGCGGTGTTAATTCCTGCCAGTATGATTTTTGGTATTATCGTGATGTCAGCGTTGAATATTGGCATCGATCAGATCTCGCTGGCAGCGCTGATTATCGCCTTAGGCATGTTGGTCGATAACGGTATCGTGATGTCTGAAAGCATTATGGTTCGAATGGGCAATGGCCAAAAAAATATTGATGCGGCCATCGATTCTGCCAATGAATTAAAAATCCCTTTATTAGTTTCATCATTAACCACGGCGGCGGCTTTCTTGCCGATATATTTGGCGGAATCCACCACCGGAGAATATACCGCGTCATTATTTAAAGTCGTGACCATTACGTTATTATGCTCATGGATTTTATCGATGACGGTGATCCCCATGCTGTGTGTCTACTTTATGAAAGTCAGTAAAAAACAGCAGTCTTTTGATACGCCATTTTATATTCGTTATCGGCAGGTTTTGCATCAGCTGATTCATTTTCGTTGGCTTACCTTGTCAACAGTTATCGGTTTATTTGTGTTGGCGATTTGGGCGATTTCTTTTGTGCCCAGTATATTCTTTCCGCCATCAGATAGGGCATTTTTTAAAGTCGAGTTAGAGCTGCCCATGGGCACAACCATTAGTACAACCCAAGCGATGACTGAACAAATCGAAAACTATATCCAACAAGATTTGCAAATCAACAGTCAACGCCAAGAGGGTGTGACTAACTGGATAAGTTATATTGGCAATGGCGGACCACGGTTCTTGTTAACCCATAATCCTAAACCCACCAGCTCAAATTACGCTTTTATGGTGATTAATACCACGTCATATACGCTGGTTGATGAAGTGATGGCCAAAGTCGAACGATATGCATTTGATCACTTTCCCGACTTACTGGTGAAAGTGCGTAAGATTGAAAATGGTGCCGCGATTGCCAACCCGGTTGAGTTTCGCATCAAAGGCAGAGACTTGGATGAGTTGTTTAAGATTGTTGAACAACTAAAACAACAAATGATGGCGGTTCCCGGGTTAAAAGCGATAAGTGATGACTGGGGTTTGCCGATCAAAAAGTTCCAAATCAATATTGATCAAACCCGCGCTCGCAGTGCTGGTGTCAGCAGTAAGGATATTGCTATTTCTCTACAAACGGGGTTATCGGGATTGGAGTTAACCCAATATAGAGAAGGCGACTTGACCATACCGGTGATGATGAGAACACAAGCCACCGACCGACAAGACCTGGGTAAACTCGAAGCTTTGGCGGTTTACGCCCAATCTAGCGGTATATCGGTGCCATTAAAACAAGTGGCTGATATTCACGTTGTTTGGCAACCAGCGAAAATATTACGTAGAGATCGGTTAAAAACTGTCACTGTGGGTGCGCAAATTGATGAAACGATCACCGCCACCCAAGCCTTTGCCCAATTAACACCTTGGCTTGAACAAGAGCAATTAGCGTGGCCGTTTGGTTACAACTTTGAGTTAGGCGGTGAGTCTGAATCCTCAGGTAAAGCCAATCAATCTATTGCTGATAAATTACCCATTGCTGGTTTTATCATCGTGTTATTACTGGTAGGGCAGTTTAATTCAATTCGTAAGTCTATTATTGTATTAACGACCATACCGCTGGGCATTATTGGTGTGGTGGTGGGGTTATTGCTCGGTCAGTCTTATTTTGGTTTTATGACCTTGTTGGGAATAATTTCTTTGGCCGGAATTGTGATTAACAATGCTATCGTCTTATTAGAACGCATTAGCATTGATCTCAAAGAAATGCCCAATGAACCGGTCAGAGCCATTGTCGAGGCTGCACAAAAAAGAATGCGGCCGATTGTACTGACCACAGCAACCACGGTGTTGGGTTTAATCCCGCTTTATTTAGGCGGCGGTGAATTTTGGGAGCCTATGGCGATTTCGATCATCGGCGGGTTAATGTTGTCGACTTTGTTTACGCTCGGTTTTATTCCGGTGTTGTATGCTATCTTGTTTGGTATAAAGTCGCCGAGGTAAATACCACAACGACTGAACTTTTTGCCCAGATGATACGTATAGCTATAACACCTAGGCATTATTCAAGTTAAGTGAGTTGCAAAAGTGGCATATAAGCGATTAATCATTAATGCGATGATGTTTTATGTCGCTTGGTTTGGCTGTATTTTCATTGGCAACTTATTTATTCCAGTGGTATTGATTTGGTTGGGGTTTCACCTACGCGATTGTGAATCTCCAACCGTTGAATTTTCATTCCTTATACTGGTCACTGTTACTGGCAGTGCGATAGACAGTGCTTTAATCCACTTTGGCGTGTTTGTTTTTTCTGGTCATTCTTGGTTGATACCTTGGTGGTTGATGTTTATTTGGCTGAGCTTCGCGTTAACCATCAACGGTTGTTTGGCATTTTTGCGAAGATCAATTGTTTTGCAACTGCTGGCAGGTATGGTGTTAGCCCCTTTAAGTTATATCGGCGGTAGTGCTTTTGGCGTGGTTGAGTTTGGTTATTCGACAGCGGTGACCTTTGCCATCTTAAGTGTTGTTTGGTCGATGCTTTTGCCTGCTATCTATTCCTTAAATAAAATCATCCCGTATTTCCACAGAGGTAAAAAATGACTGTTGCTAAAAAATCGATATTAATACTTTGGGCGCTGGCTACTGGTATATTGCTCAGTAGCTGCTCGACACAAGTCAGTGATTATCAAGATTCTACCCCGCCGTTCGATATCAAAACTTATTTTAATGGTCCATTAACGGCCTGGGGTATGATCCAAGATTATAATGGCAAAGTCACACGACGATTTTGTGTCGAATTGGTTGGTAGTTGGCAAAGTGAGCAAGGTGAATTAAAAGAAACCTTCTATTTTGACGACGGTGAAATATCCTATCGAAATTGGCAGCTTACACGTCATCAAGAAAATCAGTATACTGGCACTGCCGCTGATGTTATCGGGGTGGCCGAGGGTGAACAAAATGGTTTCGCATTTCAGTGGCAATATGTATTGTCGGTTAATATTGATGACACCGACTATCAATTTACCCTTGATGATTGGATGTATCAGATTGATCAGTATCGAGTTTTTAATAAAACCAAAATGCAAAAACTTGGCGTCACCGTGGCTGATATTACCTTGTTTTTTGATAAACAGCAGCCACTGCGACAATGTGACACTAAAAACAGTCAAATCTAATGTATGGGTGGGAAAAAACGATTGGTTCAGCCAGTATTCAGTTTGGCGCACTTACCATTGTTTAGTTAACATTCTGCTCTATAGGGAACACAGATGAAATTCGGTCAACGCTCACTCATTATATCGACACTATTATTGACGACTATCGCTAGTACTATCATCGGTACTGCCGCCACAGCTTCTGCACTTCGCTGTGGCACAAAATTAGCCTCTGAGGGAGACAGCCAATATAAATTTTTTAAGCTGTGTGGAGAGCCTGATTTTGTCGAAACAAAAGTGGTTTACCTGACCAAATCAGCCAGTAAAAAATACCCCGACATCAGTGGTTATCATATCCACGATGCCCAGGGTGAAAAGGGCTTCGGTGGTCACCGCCCGACCAAAACGAAAGTCATAAATAGTGACGTTATAATCAGTCATGAACAGGAACAGCAAGTCGAAATTGAAAAATGGACTTACGACTTCGGCCGTCGCAAGCTTATTCGCAAAGTTCGCTTTATTGATGGGGTTGCCGTGGAAATTACCACTCATGGATATGGACTGTCTAGTCAGTGAAATGACCAGAACAACAATTTAAAATGCGAGCGTGGGTTCATTTTGATGTTCGCCACGGCCTTTACTGCTATACTCCACAGCTGATTTTTTCCTCACGATTTGCTGTGGGCGCAACCACGCCTGAGTAGCCCGTTATTATTGAACTGCCGAGGCTCTTCTGTATGCCATTCTCAACATTATTTTCAACATTGGGATTATGTGATCCGATTGTAAAAGCGGTATCTGACTTGGGTTACACCGAGCCCACCGACATTCAAGCGCAGGCGATACCTGTTATTTTGGCGGGCAGGAATGTGGTCGCTGCCGCGCAGACTGGGACTGGTAAGACTGCCAGCTTTGTTTTGCCACTATTGGAGATGCTCAATACCGATCGCACGTTGCGCGGTAAACGTATTCGCGCACTGATTCTTACCCCGACTCGAGAGTTGGCGGTGCAAGTTGAAGCCAGCATTTGCGACTATGGCAAGCACCTAAACGTTATCTCTATGGCGATGTACGGTGGCGTTAGTATTGAGGCGCAAAAAGAACGGTTGATATCGGGGGTGGATATTCTGGTGGCCACGCCGGGCCGGTTGTTGGATATGGCCCATCAGCGGGCGTTGCATTTTGATGAACTCGAAGTGCTGGTATTAGATGAAGCCGACAGAATGCTCGATATGGGGTTTATTGGAGACATCAATAAAATTATTGAACGCTTGCCGACTCAGCGTCAGAGCTTATTGTTTTCTGCCACACTGCCCGAGCCTATTCGTCATTTGGTCAGAAGGTCAGTGGATGATGCAAAGGAAATATTGATTGCTGGTGACAGTGCATCAGCGCCGAAAATTGATCAGTGGCTGGTGACGGTAGACAAGAGTAATAAGTCTGCTTTACTCAGTCATTTGATTAAAGAACAAGCGTGGGATCAGGCGCTAATTTTTATCGAAACTAAGCAGGGTGCTGCCAAGTTAGCCAGTCAGTTGGAGAAACGAGGTATTAAAGCCGAGACCATTCATGGTGGCAGAACCCAGGCGGTGCGTGAACAAATACTGGCTGATTTTAAATCGGGTAAACTGCAATTTTTAGTGGCGACGGGTATTGCCGCACGAGGCATTGATATTGATGATCTTTCTCGGGTGGTGAATTATGACCTGCCTGACCAAGTGGATGATTATATTCATCGCATTGGCCGTACCGGACGTGCCGGTGCCAGCGGTGAAGCGGTTTCTTTTGTTGCCAAGGATAATTTTAGGAATCTTTGTGCCATCGAAAGTCGTCTAGGCCATGTTATAACGCGTAAAGAGTTTGTCGATTTCCCGGTTAAAAAAGTGGTGCCTGTGTCTATCTTAGATTACGTGACTAAGCATAAACGTGGAGAAGCGTAGATAAACAGGCGAAAAAAAAACCTCCAATGGAGGTTTTTTTGTTTATCGATTAAGATAAGTGCGCTGCGGTAGGGTGCTTAGATTTCGCTTCAGAACAAGGCATTGTCGCACGGAAAATAGGCGCATATAGGTCATATGCAACTGTTTGAGTACGACAATAACGCGGTTATGATGTGAAAGATAAGTGCCCTATTTTAGCATAGACCGGCGGTAATACAGGTGCTGCCCGTAGTCGCCCAGTCGATTTTACCGTTAGCGAAAGTTGGCGTCAGGATGTAGGTCAAGCTGCCTAAGCCAGCGACACTGGTGGCAGTGATAACGCCATTCACAGTAACCACACTGGTTAATTGACCTGAAGCACCTAGGTCGATAACGCCATTAGAACCACCATCTAAGTCAGCCAGTGCGGTGCCAGTTTGTGCACCAATTTCAACAGCGGTTTTTGCTGCGCTTGATGCCAATACGACTTCTGAAAATTTAGCTTTATTGGTGTAAGTCTGGTAAGCAGGTAATGCTACCGCAGCCAATATGCCAATGATGGCAACCACAATCATTAATTCAATCAGGGTAAAACCTTTTTGTGCGTCTTTACGTGTGTTTTGTGTATTGCTCATATTGTTCATGATACTTCTCCAACAATTTATAAAAATACTAACTAAGTAAGTTGCCAGAGTGGTTAAACAAATGATTGAACTTAACGATGTCTGGCTGACGAATTAAATAATAAGCCAAACAAACGGACAAAACTGTGATGTAGCTCACAGAACTGAATAAAGATTGAAATAAGTGCACAATGTCCAACAATCCCTTACCCTAAGAATATGAAGTGATCACCGAATCTTATGTTATGCGACTGATTTATATTCTGTTTTTTTATACCTTTGCTGCATTGGCCACCAATCAGCTGGCAGCCCAGTCGACGTTTTTGAGCATTTGGGTATTGAGGATGGACTTTCCCAAGGCTTGGTATTAGGCATTGTTCAAGATCACAAAGGGTATTCAGGGAGGCGAATTTAATACCCCGGGGTTTTATAAAAGTGATGATGGCGAATTGTTTTTTGGTGGCCTAAATGGCTTTAATCGATTCTACCCACAAGACATTAAAGACAATACGCGTGTGCCTAACGTGGTATTGACGGACTTTTTATTGGCGAACCAATCGGTGTCGATTGACGGTGAAGGTGCTACTGAAGGTGCAAGCAAAACATCCGCTGGACCATTCACCTTGAATAAAACCATTGATAATCTCGACCAGTTAACGCTGACTCACGAGCAAAATCTGCTGACTTTTGAGGTTGGGTTTTCATCTCACTCCTATTTTACCGCTTGTTTTAAAGCCCATTTTGGTTGTGTGCCATCGGTTTATGTTGATGAACAAAAGGTACTTTAAAAAGTACCATGATGTTTAAATTAGTCATCAAAGCGCTTCTTTTTGCGCTCAAAGCGACCTAAAATCTGGGCGAAACGATTGGCTAAAATGCCGAGATATCCATAGAGGGTGATGACTGTGGCGGGAATGGCAATGGCCAAACCGATGGTTTGCAGCCAATATTGATAGTAAAACCCTGCGGTAATAAAACCGCCAGCCAAGGCGTATAAGGATAATCCGCCGAGAAACCAGCGTAAACTGAGCTTGTCGTTACTGCCGAAGCGGTAAACCCATTGGCGGATTTTCATCAGTGCTGAGCATCACTAAGCATAACTAGGCATTAAAAAGCATTTAAGGCTAGTAATATGAGTGCTCTCCAGATTCATGTTCAGTGGCGTCTTTAACCCCTAAAATTTCACCAGAGAAAGTGCTTAGCAACTGGGTTTGAATACCATCTTTTAAGGTCACATCAATCTGCGAACAACCGTTACAACCGCCACCAAACTGGAGGATGGCGATTTTGTCATCGGTGATTTCAAGGGCTAGCACATTGCCGCCGTGATTGGCTAGTTGAGGGTTAATTTCTGATTCAATAACGTAATTGAGGCGTTCTAACAAAGGCGCATCATCGGAGACTTTGGCCATTTTGGCATTAGGCGCTTTTAAGGTTAATTGCGAACCCATTTTATCGGTGACAAAATCGATTTCGGCTTCTTCTAAAAATGGTGCGCTGTCGGTGTCTACAACGGCATCAAAACCGCTGTAATTGATGACTTCATCGGTGTCTTCAATGGCATCTGCCGGACAATAAGAGACGCCACATTCAGCCTGAGCGGTGCCAGGATTAACCACAAATACCCGGATATTGGTTTTCTTATCTTGTTGATCTAGCAGGGTTCTGAAGTGGGCTTGGGCGGTGTCGGAAATATTGATCATGGCGGACTCTTTTCACTATATCTTGATTGGAAGTCAAATACTTGACTGATTGTGCAACACACGGATGTATTGCCATTTTCAACGTGTTGAAAATGTGAGAGAAGTCGAACTTGCTTCGACGTAACGGTCTCTGATAACAAATCAGGGACGTTTGTTATCAGACGATAACAAGCTTATATAAGTGGTGAATGATACCGCGATCACTTGCAATGAGCCAGTAAACAAACGATTTTATTTGGCTTTGCGGGTGATTATTGTTATTTTATCCAACAACTGTCAGTGACCAAATGAACCACTCATGCACCTACCCATTCGTTTAACCCATCGTTTTACCAAACGCTTTTCTTTTGATTCGTTGAAACAGCTGCTTAATCGCGGTATTTCTGCCACTATTTCTGCCGCTATGTTGGTGATTTTCTTGGCGATAATGCCCATTACGGCATTCGCGACTTCACTGGATGATTTCTTCGACCAAGACGTCACCTTTAACCCGGATATTCCCACCCCTGAATCGGTGCTCGGCTACCAAGTCGGTGACTGGCATGTACGTCATGATCAGCTGATCAATTATATGACCTTGCTGGCGCAAAAAAGCGATCGCATCAAGCTGGATATTATCGGCTATACCCATGAGCAACGACCGTTGATTCTGCTCAGTGTCGCCGCGCCGCAAAAACTGAAAAATATCGACAATATTCGTTTGGCCCACCTTGCTCGTCTTAATGGTGATAAAACCTCGACTTCTGATGTATCGAAGGGCATAACGCCAGGCGTTATCTGGATGGGTTACAGTGTGCATGGTAACGAACCCAGCGGCAGTAATGCGGCGATGTTGGTGGCTTATTATCTGGCGGCTGCGCAAGGTGAGAAAATAGATCGGATTCTAAATGAACTGGTGGTGCTGGTGGATCCGAGTCTCAACCCCGATGGCCTCAGTCGCTTTGCCCAATGGGCCAATAGCCATAAAGGTTCGGTGGCCAATGCAGACCCGAAAAACCGCGAACATAATGAAAGCTGGCCCAGTGGCCGCACCAATCATTACTGGTTTGATTTAAACCGCGATTGGTTATTGCTGCAACACCCAGAATCTCGCGCTCGAGTGGCCAAATTTCATCAGTGGAAACCCAATGTGCTCACTGACTTTCATGAAATGGGCACCAACAGCACTTATTTTTTTCAACCGGGCATTACCGCTCGTAAAAACCCCTGGACGCCACAAGCCAATGTTGAGTTGACCCGTAAACTTGCAGAGCACCATGCCAAAGCCTTTGATAAACAAGGTCAGTTGTATTTTACCCAAGAAAGTTATGACGATTTTTATTATGGTAAAGGTTCAACTTATCCGGATGTGAATGGTGGGGTGGGCATTTTGTTTGAACAGGCCAGTTCACGGGGTCATGTGCAAAAGAGCGTTAACGGTATACTGACTTTTCCCCAAACCATTAAGAATCAGTTAACCATGTCATTGTCGACTTTTGACGGTGCATTGGCTAACCGCGAAGCCTTGCTGAAACATCAACAAAAGTTTTATGGCGAATATGCGTCGCTGGCCAGCAAAGATGACTTAAGTGGTTATATCGTTTCAGAAGACCGGGATATCACCCGGCTTGAGAAATTATTAGACTTATTACAACGTCATCAAATTAAAGCGTATCCGTTAAATAAAGATTGGAGCCTCAATAATCAAACTTTTGCGGCGAAAAACAGCTATTACATTCCCTTAAAACAGCCTCAATATCGGTTGATTAAATCGATTTTCAGCGAACGTAAAAGCTTTGAAGACAATAGCTTTTACGATGTATCGAGCTGGAATCTGGCCCATGCCTTTAATATCGAATTTAAACCAGTCAGCAGCCAATGGGGATTAAAGTTCGCAGAGCAAGCGTGGCAACAGGCTCCGGCGAAAAAACTACCGACATTGGCACAAAGTTATGCTTATGCCTTTAGCTGGGATGATCAGCGCGCGCCGTTATTGCTGCAACGTTTACTGGCCGATAGGTTTGAAATCAGAGTGGCGACCTTGAGTTTTAGCGCCAGTGTTGATGCCAATGGTAAAACGGTGCAAAAAACCTTTGCCCCGGGCAGTATTGTGGTGAACCGGGGATTACAGCGTCAGTCAAATTGGCTGGCCTTATTGCAACAGGCGCAGGACGAGGTGGGATTGGCCGTTGATGTGGTTAAATCTGGTTTGACTGCCAAAGGTATTGATTTAGGTAGCCGTTCGATGGAACCTGTGTATATGCCGAAGATTTTACTGGTGGGTGGTCAGGGCACCAGCCAATACGAAGTGGGGGAAGTGTGGCATTTTCTTAACAAGCAACTGGCGTTAGCGCCAACCATTGTTGATCAAGACAAACTCGGCTCAGTCGATTTGGCCAACTATACCCATATGCTGCTGACGTCTTCAGACTTTAATAAAATCAGCGACAAAACCCTAGAAAAAATCAAGCGCTGGCTAAAGCAGGGCGGGGTGATCTGGGGTCAAAAGAAAGGTGCACAATGGTTGGTTAAAAATGAGTTGTTAAAAGTCACGGTGATGAATCGTAAAGAGATGGCCAGACGGTTTAAGGAGGATGATTTAAACTATGGTGAACAAGAAGCGCTAGAAGCGCAACAGCGTATTGCCGGGGCCATTTTCTCGGTCGAACTGGACTTATCACATCCGCTGACGTGGGGTTATCATCGTGCAACGCTACCAGTGTTTAAAAACAGCACCATGGTGATGTTAAAGCCCAAGCGTTCATTTGTTCGGGTTGGGACTTATAGCAAGTATCCGCAACTCAGTGGTTATGCGGCCAAAACCAACGTTAATAAAATCGCCGATAGCACGTTTATGATGGCCCATTCGGTGGGCAAGGGGTTGGTGATTGGGGTGGCTGATGATGTTAACTTCCGTGGCTTTTGGTATGGCACCAATCGGTTGATGACCAATAGTTTGTATTTCTCTGGGGTGGTTGAAGCGAAAGGCGAGTGATGGGGCTTGAGCTACTCACTGTTTGTTGCCCAAGGGCGTTGCACATATGGTCCAGACTGAAATCGCCGCAACGCCGCTGGCGCTTAATACCTTGCAAGCTTCATTAACTGTCGCACCGGTGGTGATCACATCATCAATTAGCGCGACGTGTTGGTATTGATTGCCTTGGTAAGCAAAGGCATTTTTTATATTTTTATTACGTTCACGTTTGCCCAACTGACTTTGGGCATTGGTCGCTTTTATTCGTTTTAATGCCTTGATATCTAACGCAATGTTTAATCTCTTGGCCAATACACTGGCGAGCAGATAAGACTGATTGTAACCGCGACTAAAACGACGCTGGCGATGAATGGGCATAGGTAAAAGTACATCGGGTTTAAGGGCTGGGTTGGCTTGGATTAAGGTATCTAATAAATCGGCGAGCTGGTGGCCCATCAGTTCGGCAATGGCAAACTTTTCTCTGAATTTCATATCACCAATCCATTGGTTATAGGGCCATTGATAGGGGGCAACGCTTAACAGGCGGTCGAACTTGGGCCGGGTAATGCCTCTTTCAATGTCCGGGCGTAACATCAGGTCATCAAACCATGAATAATCAAAGGTGTTGAGGTCGTCGCAACAATAATCACAGAGATTTTGTTGGTTTTGATGATCGCTGGTGCTAGTGATAGCTTGGCGGCATAAAACACAGCGAGTCGCGACCAGTTGCATAGCCAATGCGGCAAACGTTTCTATTAATTGTACTTTCCTCATCGAAGGTTTCCTTTTGCTGGTTTTATCCTTAACATACGCGTCTTATTTGCCCAAAAATCCAAGCAACAAAAAAGGTCACATAGCATTTTATGATAATCAAGCATTCAGATAATGGCAAATTACCGCTGGTATTATTACATGGCTGGGGATTAAACAGTGCGGTATGGGATTTTATTCTGGCAGACCTAGAGCAGCTGTTTGACGTTCATCGTATTGATTTACCCGGCTTTGGTTTTAATAACCATAAACAACTTAGCCGTTATGATATGGATACGCTGGTGGCATTGATCACCCCGTTATGCCCACCGGGTTGTATCTTGGCGGGTTGGTCATTAGGGGGTTTGGTGGCCAGCCAAATGGCCTTGCAACATCGCGAGCGGTTTTCCTCTTTATGCTTGATTGCCAGTACCCCGTGTTTTATTCGCCGACCACGCTGGAAAGGCATTAAACCCGAAGTGCTACAACAGTTTGCCAATGAATTGGGTGAAAACAGCGAAAAAACCATCAGTCGATTTTTAGCGATTCAGGCAATGGGCAGTGAAAGCGCTCGCCAAGATGTTAAACAATTAAAGCAAACCCTGTTTAAGGTCGGACCGGCTTTACCTCAAGCACTCAGCGGTGGTTTAGCGATGCTTGAAGAGATTGATTTACGCGCTCAGATGCCCTCGTTAACCTTGCCTGTTAAAGGCATTTTTGGACGGCTTGATTCGTTGGTGGCATTAAAATCGATTGAGCAAATGGCAGGAACTTTAGCTGATTTTGAATATGAAGTGATTGCTAAGGCATCACACGCCCCGTTTATTTCTCATCGTAGTGAGTTTGTGGCAGCGCTTAAGTCTTTTTATTTGGTATAAATGAAAGTTTAATGTCACAATCAAAGTTGCTTATAACAAAATGTGCTAGCGCTTTGGACTGACAGAGTCTATTAGGCTAAAAACAAGCTTTCAATTTGCCTCGTGATGGTTAATAATTAGACACTGTAGTATTTAATTATTTTAGCCAATTTATTGTGGGGGTTTTGTATGGAAATCGGATCGGCTTTTTCATCTGGGTTACAAGGCTTTCAGCAGGCGTCGGGGCAACTGACCGAAGAGACCATTAATATCAATCGTCAAGCTGCCCAGCAGCAGAGCTTGGCTGAAGGGCAACAACCAGGAGCAGAGCCGCAGGCCGTTCAGCCACAAGCTCAATCGCTCGAAAGCTCGATTGTTGGTTTGACCACTGCCAGCAACAATGCTCAAGCGAGTGCCCGGGCAATTGAAACCGCTGATGAAGTGCTCGGTAGTATTATCGACGTTAGAGTATAAAACTTTAGCGAATTTTTTAAATTAAGGTAGAAATATACAAAAGCAATGAATATCGTAACGCCATATCCATCGAACATACCGATCAACAACGTGAATATCACGACGGAAGCTGCACGTCGTGATAATCAGTTGCGGGAAGTTATTGCTAAACCTGCTGCTGCCGAAGCTGCTGTTCGTGAACGTGGCGTCGCCAACGAACTTGACAAGGCCAGACCTGGCCAACCGAACCCGAATCAATTTGAAGGCAATTTGCGTGATGCTGAAAATGCGCAAAAAATCCATGAGCGTAGTGGTGGTCATCAGCAAGAAGGTCAGGGTGAGCAAGGTCAAAACGAGCAAGCTGCTGAGCAGCAAGCCAAACAAGCTGCCCAAGATCAAGCAGAGCAAAAGGTTGCAGAACTCGATCTTAAACAAGTTCAACAATTAAAAAGCCGTGACGCCGAAGTTCGCAGTCACGAAGCAGCCCATGCCGCCGCAGGCGGACAATATGCGGGCAGTCCCACCTATTCCTTTAAACGTGGTCCAGACGGTAATAATTATGCCACCGCTGGTGAAGTTTCTATTGATGCCTCTAGAGTACCAGGTGATCCGGCGGGTACTATCACCAAAATGCTGCAAGTACGTGCCGCAGCATTAGCCCCGGCACAACCTTCTAGTCAAGACCGTAAAGTCGCTGGTTTGGCCAACCAAAGTATTTCTGAGGCTAGAGCAACCCAAGCCAAAGAGACCGCCGCTGAGATAAAAGAAGCCGCAGCACAAAAACAAGCCAAAACAGACGAAAGCAAAGAAACAGAAACATTAAAAGCAGATAAGGCTAAGCAAAGCGATGAAGCTAAAGCGGTTAGCGATCCGTTTAATTTGCTTGGTAGCGACGATGATGAAGCCATCGCCATTAATGGTTCAAATAGCGATCGACGAGGTGCCTTTGGTGAAGTCTTTGGTGTCAGTGGCCAAAATGGTCAAGTGAATCAAGCCAGTAATAACACCGACTTAAATGCCCTAGGCAACGATAAACGTAACAGCGAAGTGGTCGCCCGGGCCGCTCGTGTACAAAACTTCTATCAGGGTTCAACCCGTCCTCAAAGCGCTGGTGGCTTTTCTCAATTTGCTTGATTTGCCTTTTCTTGTGATAAGCGTAACCCTCATTTCATATATCAGCTCGATTAAAATCTGCGTAACATAATCAAATTAAAAGCGTAAAACTAATGAAACTGATATAGTCATAACGAGCTGTAATTTGTTTGGAGTCACATAACATTATGAATATGAAAGAACTGATAGATGAAGTGGTGTCTTTACCAGTCGAAGAGCGAGCTTTGGTAGTGGACTCTGTGCTAAGGAGCCTCAATCCACCACAATCCGATATTGACAAGGCGTGGGGAACAGTTGCGCAACAAAGGCTTGCCCAAATGAAAGCCGGGGAGGTAAAATCGATACCTGGAGAACAAGTGTTTGATAAAATATGGCAACGGTTTGACAAATGAGCTTTGTATTTCATCCAGCTGCAGAGTTGGAGTTCAATAGGGCTATCGACTATTACGAAGAAATTGAGCCTGCTTTGGGTTACGATTTTGCAACAGAAGTTTATTCTGCGATACAGCGCGCAGTTTCTTTACCAATGGGTTGGGTTGCTATTGATGGTGATATTCGGCGTTCTTTGGTCAAACGCTTTCCTTATGGCGTATTATATTCGTTGGAAGATGACGGCATTTATATCGTAGCAGTGATGAACCTTAACCGTCATCCAGACTATTGGAAACATAGGCAGTCATGAGGTACCCTACGTTCAATTTCCCCTACAATCTTTTAGCTCCTACCGCTTTAACTTAACCAAAACATCGGCAAACCTATTACTCATTGTGGCACCTTGCGGCAAATTTTTGCCGGGTTGATGGTTTTTTATTCATATTGCGGCAAAAAGTGGCAATTATTTTCCGCTGGGGACTCCACTTTAGCGCGTTTATTGGTTACACTTACAGAGGTCGTAGAAGTTTTAAACAAAGGAGTTTAAATGATGGGGAAAAATAGTTTTAATAGCAAGCGTTTATTCGCAGGTTTTGCTTCGATGTTATTTTGCCTGCCTGCCATTGCAGTGGTTAAAGTTTCCGATAGCAATTCAACCTCATTTCACTTTTCAGGCATTATCGAAGCCAGCTGTAAAGCCAATGGCATTGCTGATAATAACGCCGCTAATATGGCGCTGACTTCAGCCAATACTAGCCAAGACATTGGCACTTTGCAGGTGTGGTGTAACACCGACAATAACGCCAGCACCAAATATACTTCAGCCAACCAGGGTTATTTGGTCGATGGTAATAACAAAATTGCCTATACCTTAAATGTTGGGGAAAGCTCTGGTGATATTGATTTGACCAATGAGTATATTAATAGCAATACCTCAGCCGGATTTGGCAGCAATGGCGACACCGAATCACATCGTTTAAGTATCACCCCACAAACCAATGGTTTAGACAGTGCAGGCCAATATTCCGATACTATCACCGTCACTGTTGCTTATAATTAATATACCTGGCTGTTGAGCTGAAACCTGAATTAAACTCTGTAACCTCTAATTATCCTTTTTTACTTTTAAATGTCGTCCAAGATGAAATTAGGGAAGATAAAAAACCGATATCTTGAGAGCAGGTGTTTGATAGAGTATTGAAACGGTTTGGCAAAATTCAAATTGCGAGCATCATCTGAAAAGAATTAGTGCTAAAATTAGCCATATTACTTAAGTGAAAAAGGTGAAAGTCATGACAGTCAAAGAGCGAATAAAAGCGGAAATTGATTATCTTGATGAAGGATATCTGGAATTAGCATTAAATCTTATTAAACAACTTCCCCATACGATAAAACAAAACAAAACAAAGTCACAAGGAGAGCAAGCAGCAGATATTTTGCAAGAGATTGCAGATACCGGTGGGCTTGGCATTAGTGAACCACTGGCATGGCAATGCGAAATTCGTAAAGAACGTGATTTGCCCGGCAGAAGTAACTAATGCTGCTCGATAGCAATATTGTCATTTATGCAGCAGAACTAAATTATGATTCGGTGCGACGTTTTATTCGCCAGCAGCAATCACCATTCGTTTCTGTGATCAGCAAAGTTGAAGTCCTAGGCTATTACGACTTCACCCCTGAAAAGAAGATAAAGCTGGAAAGGTTATTTGATACTTTTTCAGTTATATCAATATCTGATGATATCGTTGCGCAAGCCATTGAATTACGTCAGCAACAGAAAATGAGTCTGGGGGATGCGTTGATAGCTGCAACGGCATTAGTGCACAACCTTAAATTAGCGACTGCTAATGTTAAAGATTTTCGCTGGATTGAGCCACTGGAAATTATCAATCCTGTTTAAAATAACTATTGTCCAAGATGAAATCAGGGCAAACTACACTAAATTTACCCTGCAACCTTTTCAGCCCCTACTTCTTCAACTTAGCAAAAGCATCGGCAAAAGCATTACCCATTGCGGCATTTTGCGGCTCAGCCTTAGCTTTGCTCTTACCATTATTACTACGGCCCTTATTCTGTTGAGGCTTGCCTTTGCCTTGTACAGGCTTTTGCCCTCGACCAGGCTCTTTACCTTGCCTGTCACCAGTGTTAGACGATGAAGCACAAGGTGGTTGCTCGCTCATTTTCATGGTCAGGTTAATACGCTTACGGTTAACGTCAACTTCAAGTACTTTGACTTTAACGATATCTCCCGCTTTAACCACTTCTCTTGGGTCTGAGACAAATTCTTCTGACAATGATGAGATATGCACCAAACCATCTTGATGCACGCCAATATCAACAAACGCACCAAAACTGGCGACGTTAGACACCACTCCTTCAAGCATCATGCCTGGCGTTAAGTCTTTGATAGTGACAACACCTTCTTTGAATTCGGCAGTTTTAAACTGTGGCCGTGGATCTCTGGCAGGTTTATCCAGTTCAGTCAGAATATCGGTGACGGTCGGAATACCAAAATGCTCATCAGTAAAGTCTTCGGCGTTGAGGGTCTTTAATACCGCACTGTTGCCAATTAGGTCGCCAATGCCCATCTTATGTTGATTCAATACCCGTTCAACCACGGCATAACTCTCAGGGTGTACGCCTGAGCCATCAAGCAGGTTGTCGCCTTCGCTGATGCGTAAGAAGCCGGCACTTTGCTCATAGGCTTTGGGTCCCAGACGTTTAACCTTCTTAAGTTGTTCTCGGTTACTGAAGCCACCATGCTCATCACGCCAGTTAACGATATTTTGGGCTAGGGTTTTGTTTAAACCAGACACTCGGCTTAATAATGGCACTGAGGCCATGTTGAGGTTAACCCCAACGGCATTAACACAATCTTCGACCACGGTATTAAGGCTGGTGGCCAGCTGGTTTTGGCTGACATCATGCTGATATTGCCCCACACCGATGGCTTTGGCTTCAATTTTGACCAATTCGGCCTGTGGGTCTTGCAGTCGTCTGGCAATAGAAACCGCACCACGAATAGAGACATCGAGGTCAGGAAATTCTTTGGAGGCAAATTCTGAGGCGGAGTAAATGGAGGCCCCCGCTTCGCTGACCATCACCTTGACCATTTTCAACTCTGGGTTGGCTTGAATCAGTTCTGCCGCCAGTTTGTCGGTTTCGCGAGAGGCGGTACCATTGCCAATGGCAATTAACTCGACTTTATGTTGTTTACACAAGCTGCTTAGGGTGCGCACGCTTTTATCCCAATGCTTTTGTGGGGCATGAGGGTATATGGTGGCATGGGCGGTGTATTTGCCCGTCTTATCGACGATAGCGACCTTGACCCCGGTGCGTAAACCCGGATCTAACCCCATGGTGGTTTTAGCACCCGCTGGGGCGGCCATTAATACGTCTTTAAGGTTTTTGGCAAAGACGTCAATGGCGGCGTCTTCGGCTTTTTGTTTGAGCTGTGCTAATTGTTCGGTCTCTAAACTGACCGCCAGTTTTTTCTTCCAGCTGGTTTGTACTACGCTGGCGAGCCAATTGTCGGCAGCTTTTTGATTGAGTCGTAAACCCCAATGGGCTTGAATCATCTGCTCGGCCGTATCCGCCAAGGCGGTTTTTTCTTGAGCTGGGGAAGGGCCTATTTTTAACGTTAGTAAGCCTTCATTTCGACCCCGCAACATCGCCAATGCCCGGTGTGACGGTACACCTTTGAGTTTTTCGCTGTGGTCAAAGTAATCGCGAAATTTGGCCGCTTCTTTGCTTTCTTGTTTGGCTTTAACGACTCGGCTTAACAAAAAGCCATTTTGCACCACATGTTGACGTAAGCTTTTGAGCAGCTTGGCATCTTCGACAAACCGTTCTGCCAGAATCGCTTTTGCCCCTTCGAGCACCTCTTCGACGGTGGCAAAACCTTTGTCAGCATTGACAAAAGCCTCTGCCGCTTGTTCAGGTTGCTGATCGGGTTGCTCAAACAGGCTGTCGGCCAGTGGTTTAATACCTGCTTCTGTGGCGATTTGGCCTTTGGTGCGTCTTTTGGGCTTATAAGGCAGATAGAGATCTTCGAGCAGGGTTTTGTTGTCGGCGGCGTTGATTTCGCGGGCCAGTTCATCGGTGAGTTTTTCTTGCTCTTCGATGGAGTTGAGGATCACCGCTCGGCGTTCTTCGAGTTCACGAATATAACCCAGTCGTTGTTCGAGCAGGCGCAGTTGAATGTCGTCCAGTCCGCCAGTGACTTCTTTACGATAGCGGGCGATAAATGGCACGGTGGAACCTTCATCAAGCAAGGTGATGGCACTGCGGACCTGTTCTTGCCCGGCGTTTAATTCGCTGGCAAGTTGTTGAACAATTTTAGACATTAAGCGAAAACCTTTTAAGCACGATTGGGTTTGAAAATTTAATCCTTATAGATGGTATCTATTGGTGGTTTTTTCAAGCTTAGGATCCAGAATTAATTCACTGAAAAGGTTTGTATTGAATCTTGTTGATAAACCATAGCTTAAACCCGGATGGCGTATGCACATTCACTTCATCGTCAACCTGTTTGCCGATAAGCGCCCGGGCCATCGGTGAATTGATGGTGATATAGTGCTTTTTAGTGTCGATTTCATCGGTGCCAACAATGCGATAATGGACAATTTCTTCGGCTTCGTTTTCGAGTTCGACATAAGCACCAAAAAAGATTTTGCCATCTTGCTCTGGTGAGTAATCGACAATTTTTAAATCTTCGACCCGTTTG
>JBLGCB010000056.1:0-24220 GCA_047617105.1 Phenylobacterium sp.
GGTGGGTTATACCGGGCATAAGTTTGACACCGACTTGGGGCTGAGTTATATGCAACAGCGGTATTACGATCCAGAGATTGGACGGTTTTATTCGAATGATCCGATTGGAGTCAGAGGACTACATTCGTTTAATCGCTATTCCTATGCCGCCAATAACCCATATAAATATAAAGATCCCGATGGACGGTGCTTTACAGTTCCTTCTGCTGTCGCTTGTGCTTTTATTGCTGTTGGGGTTTATACATGGACAAGTGACATCGAAGAGTTAGGGGAAGCTAAAAATGAATCTTTGGAAGCTGACAGAGCAGAAGCGGAAGCTTATTTGAATTGTATTCGCTCTGGTGGTACTGATTGCAATATAAGCGAGGCTAGAAAGGAAGCCGATAAAAAAAGGAAAAAAACATTAAAAAAAGCTTCTGAGGCAAGTCAGAGCAGCTGTATGCTTGGCACAACTTGTAACCGTGCGGGAGGTCTATACCGCTTATTAAATTGGATTTTTGGCGATGATGATAACAATGACGATGATGATGACAATGACAATGATGATGATAATAAAGTGACTTGAAAATAACTGCTATTTATTAAGAGTAACCTAAGGATTCTAACAAATGCTATTTACAAAGAAAAAGATATTGACAGCTGTGATGACTGTTATTCTTTGGGTTATTGCGATCATTTTTATTTTCTTTCGTAGTTGGCTTACAACAACATATTTTGGAATTATTAATGGGGATAAAGTTTATTTAGATGGCTCTTACTATAAACTTTCACCTTCAGCATTTATTCTGGATGTAAAAAATGAGAGAAGAACTTTCATTGTTATTAATGGAAAGGAACGTTTACCAATTATAATAGAAAAAATGGATGAAAAGTATATTAATGTGCTTTTGGAATACTTTCCTGATAGCTTTAATTATATACAAACCAATGATTGCAAGATTTTGGAGAAGCGAGTTAAAAATGATAAGCTGCCCAACATATCTTGGTATAACAAAAAGCAAGATCTATATTTTAACGCGCACGAAGGAAGCTTAAAAATGCTCGAAGGAATTGACTATTGTCATATTTTGACACCGCTAATGGTTGAATAAAGTGTCTCGTGCTAATTGGATGGCACTTTTGAGCAATGAATTATATCAAGTGTCTAGCCAAGCTATTGATGATTACATTGTAGAATTATCTGAAAATTTGTCACCCATAGTAGCAGTTGAACAAATAAAGTCAGTATGGTGTATTTCGGCATTCTTAGCTGAAAAACTTGCCGAAAATCATATAATAGAGACGTTCGTTTCAACGTAAAGATGCAAGATAACCAGCCTTGTATTAAGTGTTTTATCTGACAAACCATAAACTACGTCCCCGCCATAGCCCCAACCCTCGCCAGCCTACGCCACAGAGCAATTATTTTGCCCTTAAACGCAGTCTTTTCTTGCCCTTACAAATTGGCATTGGTAAAGTTACGCCTGCGCCAGATTCGGCTATAATTTTTGACTACCACTTCCTTTAGGGATCACCGCTTTCATGTTTAAAATTCTTCGTGGGATGTTTTCCAATGATCTGTCTATCGATCTTGGCACAGCCAATACCCTCATCTACGTTAAAGAACAAGGGATTGTGCTGAACGAACCCTCAGTGGTCGCTATCCGACAAGAAAAAGCCGGTGGACCTAAAAGTGTAGCTGCCGTAGGCCATGACGCCAAACAAATGTTAGGTCGTACACCTGGCAATATCCGCGCCATTCGGCCGATGAAAGACGGCGTTATCGCTGATTTCTACGTCACCGAAAAGATGCTGCAATATTTTATCAAACAAGTGCACAACAATAACTTCTTACGCCCCAGCCCTCGTGTATTGGTGTGTGTTCCTTGTGGCGCTACTCAGGTAGAAAAACGAGCCATTCGTGAATCTGCCCTCGGTGCTGGTGCCAGAGACGTATATCTGATTGAAGAACCTATGGCTGCGGCGATTGGTGCGGGTTTACCCGTGTCAGAAGCGACTGGTTCAATGGTGGTCGATATCGGTGGTGGTACTACCGAAGTCGCGATTATTTCTTTAAACGGTATCGTTTATTCTTCTTCAGTACGTATCGGTGGTGATAAGTTCGATGAAGCCATTATCGCTTATGTACGACGTAATTTCGGTAGCTTGATTGGTGAAGCTACCGCTGAAAAAATCAAACATCATATTGGTTCTGCTTTTCCTGGCGACGAAGTACAAGAAATTGAAGTTCGTGGTCGTAACCTCGCCGAAGGTGTGCCAAGAAGTTTTATCCTCAACAGCAATGAAATCCTCGAAGCGTTACAAGAGCCATTAACCGGTATCGTCAGTGCGGTGATGGTAGCGCTCGAACAATCCCCGCCAGAATTGGCTTCTGATATTTCTGAACGTGGCATGGTATTAACAGGCGGTGGTGCTTTGCTTAAAGACCTTGACCGTTTGTTGATGGAAGAAACGGGTATTCCGGTGATTGTCGCCGATGACCCGTTGACCTGTGTCGCCAGAGGCGGTGGTAAAGCCCTTGAAATGATCGACGTACATGGCGGCGATGTATTTGATTACGACTAATTCTGTATAACAGCCTCCATAGGGTGTACCACCCAGGATGAACCTACTTTTTGGCCGCTCACCACCGATAAAACTCAGATTAATGCTGGCCATTATTCTGAGCTTTACGTTTATGGGGGTCGATAAATATACCGGCAGTTCAGCAACGTTACGCGCTTTTTTGAATTCACTGGTTACCCCCATCTATTACCTTGCCAGCTTGCCCGAAGATTCACTTGGCTGGACCGTCGATCAATTCCGCTCCAGAGAAGCACTGCAACAAGAAAATCAAAAACTCAAAACCCTACAGTTACTGCAAAATGAAAAACTGCAACAATTCGCTTTTTTAAAACAAGAAAACGATCTGCTGCGGGCACTACTTGATTCTCCGGTCCGCCAAGAAGGCAAGAAAATGATTGCCCAAGTGATGGCCATCGATAGTCACCCCTTTCGCCATATGCTGGTGGTCAATAAAGGGGCCCTTGATGGTGTATTTCAAGGTCAGTCGGTGATCGACGAGTTTGGCATTGTCGGCCAAGTGTCCAGCGTGGCGACCACATCAAGTAAGGTGATTTTGATTTCTGACTCAACTCACGCCATTCCGGTGCGTATCCAACGTAATGGGGTTCGCGCGATTGTCGAGGGGACCGGGCGTATCAACCAACTCAAAGCCAATAATGTACCCCATAGTATTGAGATGAAAGAAGGCGATATTATGGTCACTTCTGGTCTTGGCGGCGGTTTCCCCGAAGGTTATCCGGTGGCCACCATCACTTCTATTGAACATGATTTATCACTGCCGTTTGCCCAGATATCCGCTAGCCCTATCGCTCGGCTGGATCGGGTTGGTCGAGTGTTGTTGTTATGGCATAAAGAACAACCAACACCTGCTAGGGCTAAGCCTGAAACATCAAAACCTGAGACAGCTAAGCCAGAAATAGCTAAGCCTGAAATAGCTAAGCCTGAAACATCGAAGCCTGAGACAGCGGTAACGACAGAACCAGTTTCCAAGCCAGAGGTCACACCATGAATGCAGCACGCCCCCAAGGCGGTTTTTTGATTGCCCTGACTTTGCTGGTGACGCTGATTTTGGCGATTGTGCCGTTGCCGATATTCGTTCAATTCTATCGTCCTGATTGGACCTTGCTGGTGTTGATTTACTGGGCATTAGCACTACCCCATCGGGTGAATGTTGGGGTGGCTTGGATCAATGGTTTCTTGCTTGATGTTTTACTAGGCACTGTGTTGGGCACTCATGCTTTGTCTTGTGCTATTGTTATTTATGTCGCAGGTGCAAATTATCAGAAGATCAGAAACTTTTCGGTGTGGCAACAAGCGTTGATTATTGGTTTGTTTTTGGCCTTGCACCATTTGCTGGTGTATTGGTTCAGTCATTTTTTGTCAGACACTTATTTTTTGCCTGAATATTTGTATCCGGTGTTGCCTGGTATGGTGGTTTGGCCGTGGATTTTCTGGATGTTACGTAAGTTCAGACGACAGTTTTCTATTAGTTAGGGCGACATTTCGAAGATAATAAGGAATTTGAAATGATTTATTTAGCATCGGCGTCACCAAGGCGTCGTGAATTACTAAACCAAATTGGTATTGAGTTTGAATTGCTGTCAGTGGATGTTGATGAGTCAGTTGAAATTGATGAAGCGCCTCATGACTACGTCACCCGAGTGGCGGCGTTAAAAGCGCAAGCGGGTGTAGCGGTTGCACAGCAGCAATGGCCGATATTGGCCGCAGATACGATTGTTATTCTTGATGGTGAAGTATTGTTAAAACCCGCCGACCAACAAGCGGCTATCGCGACGTTAAGCAAGCTTTCAGGTCACACCCATGAGGTGAAAACCGCCATCGCCATTGCGTTTGGTGGTAAGGTGTTTAACGAAGTGGTGACCACACAAGTGACCATGAGGCCAATTGATGAGGCTGAAATGCTCAGTTACTGGCAAAGTGGTGAACCTGCGGATAAAGCCGGTTCTTATGGGATTCAGGGGCTAGGTGGCAAGTTTGTTGAGTCAATTAATGGCAGTTATTCAGCAGTGGTCGGTTTGCCATTGATGGAAACCGAACGGTTGTTAGCAAGTGTAAAACGTTCTGCCATGCTGTGATAAAGAAGACTCACACAGAGTAAGAGCATTTTGGGATTTACAAGGGTGTACACCGTGCACGTGTGGCATTGGATTTTAGGTTTATGGCTTCGTTCTCTTCAACTACCACAGAGTCACAGAGGACACAGAGGAAGCACAGAGAAAAGAAAGAACCTTTTGAGTTTGGATCAAATAAGGGATAACTAAGCATGAGTGCAGAACTACTGGTTAACGTGACCCCCAGCGAAACGCGGGTGGCACTGGTCGAAAACGGTGTGCTGCAAGAAGTGCATATGGAGCGTCAAGGCTCTTTGGGCCTAGTGGGCAATGTGTATATCGGTAAAGTCAGCCGAGTATTGCCGGGAATGCAGGCCGCTTTTATTGATATTGGCCTCGATAAGGCTGCGTTTTTACATGCCTCCGATATTATCAAACATGAAGATTTTACCCTCGATGTCGCCAGTGTGCGCAATCCGGCAGTGCCGGATATTCGCGAACTTATTCGTGATGGTCAGTTTATTATGGTGCAGGTGGTTAAAGATCCGATTGGTACCAAAGGTGCCCGTTTGACCACGGATGTCACCATTCCTTCACGTTATTTGGTGTTTATGCCCGATGCCACTCATTCTGGGGTCTCCCAGCGCATTGAAGATGAAACAGAGCGGGCTAGGCTGAAAGATCTGGTGAAAAATGAAGGGGATGAATCCGGCGGTTTTATTGTCAGAACGGCAGCCGAAGGGGCTGGCGATGATGAGATCAAACAGGATGTCGATTTTTTAAAAAAACTGTGGGCCAAAATTCAAAAAAAGAAAAAAGGCGTGCGCAAAAGTTGTGTCATTTACGAAGATTTAACTTTGGCTTTTCGGGTGATCCGCGATTTTGTCGGTTCAGAGTTGGAGCGTATTCGCATTGATTCAAAGTTAACTTTTCAGCAGCTCAAAGATTTCACTGAAGAATGTGTGCCAGAGGTCAGCAGCTCATTAGAGTATTATCCCGGCGAACGGCCGATTTTTGATTTGTTTGATGTCGAAAATGAAATTCAGCGCGCGTTACAGCGTAAGGTGCCGCTTAAATCCGGCGGTTATCTGATCATCGATCAGACCGAAGCCCTGACCACCATCGATATTAATACCGGGGCGTTTGTTGGTCATCGTAACCTCGAAGAGACGATTTTTAATACCAATATCGAAGCTACGCAGGCGATTGCCCGCCAGTTACGATTACGTAATCTCGGCGGTATCATTATTATCGATTTTATTGATATGAAAAGTGATGATCACAAACACCGGGTCACCCACAGCCTCGAAAGTGCACTGGCCAAAGATCGCACTAAAACCAATGTTCATGGTTTTTCTGCGCTGGGCTTGGTTGAAATGACCCGCAAACGTACTCGTGAAAGTCTGGAGCATGTTTTGTGCTCAGAATGTCCGTCGTGTAATGGTCGCGGGGCACTAAAAACGGTTGAGACTGTGTGTTTTGAAATTCTGCGCGAAATTGTTCGAGTTAACCGGGCTTATGAATCGGATCAGTTTGTGGTTTATGCCTCAACCTTGGTCAGCGAGTCGTTAATTAACGATGAATATCATAATCTCGCCGAACTCGAAGTGTTTATCGGCAAACAAATCAAAATTCAAACTGAAACAATGTATAATCAAGAACAATTTGATGTCGTTATGATGTAGGGTTGGTGCGACATTTCGACGTATTGCGCACCATGAACGTGAAATGACAACAATCCTACTTTAATACGGCGTAGGGTGGTCACGCTTTTTGTGCCCACGCGTGACCTTGCAGCCAAAGACAAAACTTCGTTCAGGCGTAGTTCAGGCTCAACGTGTTAGGTTTTTAATTGACATTGTAGTAAGCAGCGCAAGCGCTGCAAAGAGTAAAGTATTAATGAAAGTCCCCGGTGTATGCTTATATTGCATCAACAAAGTATGGCAGTTTATCGCTGTCTTTTTGGTGATCATTGCAGTTGTGATCTCCTTGCTGAAATACAGCTTGCCCCATGTCGGTGTCTATCGCGATAACATTCAACAGTGGGTTTTTGATGAGTATGGTGCACAGATTAACATCGGCAATATCACCGCTGGCTGGGATGGCATTGGTCCGGCGATTTTGCTGCAAGACCTGTCGTTTGAACCTAACGCTGTGACCCCACTAGATCTTCAAATTAAAGAAGTTCGGCTTAAGCTGGATTTCTGGACCACCCTCAAAGACAGGCAACTGACTTCAGACTATTTTATTCTTGACGGTTTTGTCGCCACTATTGACAGTGATCAGCTGTTGCAACGTAATGAAGACGCTGACGCTGTTGACGACCCCATCATTGACGCCCTGTCAGAACTGCTGTTAGGCCAGCTTAAAGAGTTTTCGATGACCAACAGTGTGATTAAGCTTAAAACACCGGATAATCTGTTTCATCTGGGTATCGAACAACTCGCTTGGTATAACGATGAACATCATCATCAGGGCACTGGTGAATTGAGTATTGATGGTTTTGCCGCCAATTCATTGTCTTTTGTGCTCGACTTACAGGGCACCCATCGCGATAACCTTAAAGGACAACTCTACATAGAGGCGTCGAACCTTGATATCTCGCCCTGGTTAGGACAATTTATCTCCCCCGAGAGTCAACTTGAAAAATCTAATATCAACTTTCAATCTTGGACCGATGTCAATTATGGCGTGTTAGGACGAGCCGAAATTACCCTTGGTGATAATGAAATTGCTTGGCGCCGCAATAATCGCTCACAACAGCTGACGTTTGCACAGAGCCAGTTGTTATGGACGCCGACATGGAATGGTTGGGCCATCAGCAGCAATGAGATCGGCTTTGGTGGTGATGGTGGAGATTGGCCAGCATTGAGCTTTAATCTCAATAAAAACGCCGATAGTTATGACTTGTTTGTTAACCAGTGGGCGGTTGAACGGGTGGCGCAACTGGTTTCTTTAACCATCATTTCCGCTGCGGCGCGAGCTTCACTGGCGAGCTATCAGCCACAGGCATTGATCGAAGATTTTCATCTGCAATTTAGCGGTGCCAACGACTTTAAGGTGAACGGTGCGTATCGTCAGTTGGGTTGGAACCATGTTGATGGCGTACCGGGTGCCCAAGGGCTGACCGGCCATTTTGGCATGGCGGACGGAGCCGGGTGGCTAAATATTCAGGGCACTGACGGCAAACTATTGACCGGCAGCTTGTTCAAAGCCCCCATCAGCTACCAGAATTTAGATCTTAATCTGGCGTTTATTAAAGACGAGCAGGACATCTGGCAGCTTCATGGTGACAATATTTGGTTGCATAATTCACATCTGGATATGGTGGCTGAGTTCTCGATGTCGTTGGGTGATAAGCCGCAAATTCAATTGTATGCAGAGTTATCGGCTGAAGACTTGATGATTGCTGATTATTATTATCCACCTGAGTATATTGGCCAGCCAGCGATTGATTACCTTAACGGCGCGATCAAGGCCGGTAAAACCGATTTTACTCAGGTGTTATGGTCGGGTGATCTGAAGGCATTTCCTTATGATCATCATGAAGGCATTTTTCTGGTCAATGTATTGCTCAGTGATGTCGACTTTTTGTTTACCACAGGTTGGCCGGTGTTATCAGATATTGATGGCCAGTTATTGTTTAAAAACGACACCCTGACCATCGTGCCCTATGGTGGTTATTTTCTTGATATTGAGGTGGCGGGTAAGGTCGAAGCGCGTTTGCCATCGTTGAGTAATCCACAAATTCTGGAACTGGATATTGATGCCACAGAATCTGCGGCTAAAGCGGCTAAGCTGTTTAAAGCCAGTCCGCTACGAGATATTTTCAATCCGGTATTTGAGCAAATTAAGGTCAGAGATCAGGTGGTCGCCAAGGCGCAAATTATTTTGCCGCTCGAAGACGACGATGCGTTTTTTGATGCCAATTTTGTCGCTAAAGGCGAGATTGCTTTTGTCGATAATGCCATCGAAGTGAAAACACCGGGCATCAGCTTATCACAGGTCAATGGGCTGCTTAAATTTCATAATGACAAAATATGGACCCAGGGCATGACCGCCAGTTGGTTTGAAATGCCATTAAAAGCGATGCTCAGCGGAGAAGATGCACCCGAGGGTTTTGAGTTAGCGATTAAAATCGATGCTGATGTCGATACCAAGCAATTACTGAGCACCTTTGACAACCCGCTGGCGGCGTATGTTGACGGGGTTGTGCCGCTACATAGTAATATCGATTTGGCGTTCCCCAGTACTGGGGTGAGATATGAAGCCTATGTTAAGGCTAATTTGGCCCCTGCGATGCTAAGCTTGCCTGCGCCTTACCAAAAAAGCGAGGGTATTGACGCATCACTTAATGCTTATATAAAAGGGGATGAAATCAGTAGTTTGATTACTGCCAACTTCGATCAGCGTTTGTTTTTCAACAGTATTCTACCCCATAACCAAGCGCAGTTTTCTCAAGCTCATTTGATTTTGGGCCCCCGAGATTTGGGTTTGGCGGGCGACGGCTTTACCATTTCTGTGGATTTGGCCAAAACAGAGTTAATGCCTTGGTATCGATTTGTCGATAATTTAGTCAATTACGAGGGTAAATCAAAACAAGCGGCTATTTTACCCACCCCCGGACTTATTGCGGGTAAGGTGGCACAAGTCAGCGGATTTGGTCAGCAGTTACATGGGGTGAATTTTGAAGTGACTGAGGGCAATGGCAGCTGGGATGCGTTGATTAATGCCAAAGAAACCCGTTCGTCAATTCATTTTGACCGCGACTGGCTGGGCAAGGGCATCACCATCACCACCGATTATCTTAAATTGCCAGGGCCAGATGATGAAGACGAGGCCAATAATGAAGCGCAACAAGATACCATGGATTCTGCGGCATTTATTACCGGTTTACCGCCGATAACCTTCACTTGTCTCGACTGCCAGTATGGGTTATATAACTTGCATAGGGTTGATTTTGAAACCTCGGCAGATAAAAATCAGCTTAATATTACCAAGTTGACGATAGATAAGGGCAAGCACCAATTAAAGGCCACTGGGCAATGGCTGGGTGACGAAGGCAATGGCACGATGGGGCTGTCGGGCCGCTTGACCAGTGATAATTTTGGCAATTTGCTGAATGAATATGAACTGACCTCATCGGTCAGAGATTCAGATGCCAAAATTGATTTCTTTGCCAATTGGGCAGGAGGGCCGCATCAGTTTAATGCACCGTCATTAAGCGGTGAGTTGAAATGGAGCATGGGCGAAGGCCATTTGAGCGAGGTCAGCGACAGAGGCATTCGGTTATTGTCATTGTTGAGTTTTGATTCGATTGTGCGCAAACTTAAACTCGATTTTCGTGATGTGTTCTCCAAAGGTTTCTTTTATAACTCAATGCAAGGTACCATGCTGATTGAAGGCGGCATTGCTTATACTGACAACACCACCATTGATGGCGTGCCTGCGGATTTAGTATTTAAAGGCAGCACTAACCTGGTGGACCAAACACTCGATTATAATCTTGCCTTTACCCCCAAATATACCTCTAGCTTACCGACCCTGATTGCTTTTCTGGTCAATCCGATCAGTGGTATTGCTGCGCTGGGACTCAATGAAGTGTTTGAATCTAAGGTGATTTCTCAGGTTCATTTTACCCTGACCGGCACCATCAGTGAGCCGGTAGTCACCGAAACTGATCGACAATCCCGCGACATTAAATTACCCGCAAGAACCGTGACGCCAATTAATCCAGTAAATCCGTCTGAACTGCTGCTGCCACTCATACCAGGAGAAAGACAAACACCGTCAACAGAATCTGAGACGACGCCCAAAGTCGACGGCACGGACCAGCAACCCAACCGACCGCCGCAAGTTCGAGCTGAGGTAGACAGTTGATGGCCGCCAAATTAAACCTAGTCGCCTGCCAGTTACTTTCATCACCGGATATTGATGATAATTTTGCTCAGGTAGAGCGGCAATTAAAAGCACAAAAACACATCACTAACCCCGATTGGCCGACGTTGGTAGTATTACCGGAGTGTTTTGCTATTTTTGGTGGCAGTGTCGCGGCCAACCTTGAGCATTGCGAAACCCTCGGCGATGGTATGATGCAAAGTCGATTAGCCCAGTTGGCGCGCGAATATGGGGTATGGCTTGTTGCAGGCACTATTCCTACCACTTGTCCTACCACTTGTCCTACCACTTGCGAGCAGCCAGATAAATACTATACCACTTTGACCGTGTTTAACCCTGCGGGGGCGTTGGTGGCAGATTATCAGAAAATTCACTTGTTCGATGTTGACGTTGCTGATGCCACTGGCGCCTATCGGGAGTCAGATACCACCGCAGCAGGTAACCGGGTGGTGCTATTTGAGCTAGAGGGGATTACTGTCGGGCTGGCGGTATGTTACGATGTTCGTTTCCCGGGGTTGTTTAGTCGTTTGGCCACCGAGGGCGCACAGATTATTGTTTTACCCAGTGCGTTTACGCTCCAGACTGGCCAGGCACATTGGCATACCCTGATCAAAGCTCGGGCGATTGAAAACCAAGTTTACCTCGTCGCTGCGGCGCAAGGGGGCATTCATGCCAATGGTCGCCAAACCTATGGTCATAGCCTGATAGTTGACCCATGGGGAGACATCTTGGCCGAAGCTGAGCCATCAGGCGAGGCTGTGGTTTGCGGTCTTTATCAGCAGGATTTACTCGACCGAGTACGCAAAAACATGCCGGTCGGACAACATAATAAATTTGTAATGTCGCTGAGCGTTGACCAAAATGGTTGAGCCGGCCATTGACCACCAATCAAAGAAGAGCGAACAAATGAATTCAGTTGAAACCAATTTATTACACCAGTCAGGGTTAGACCGTGATGCTCTGACCAAAATCTTCAATCATATCCAACATCATAAGGTCGATTATGCCGACCTGTATTTTCAATTAAGCCGTCACGAGTCTTGGGTATTAGAAGATGGTCTGATCAAAGACGGTTCTTACAACATCGAAAGAGGCGTGGGCGTTAGAGCCTGTAGCGGCGAAAAAACCGGTTTTTCGTATAGCGATGACATTAACCAAACCAATCTGCTTCAAGCCGCCACGGCTGCACGTAGCATCGCCATTGCCAGCCCAGAGGGTTTTACTGGCAAAGAAAAAATCTGGAGTGATTCAGATAACAGTAGTATTTACTTGCCTGTAGAGCCGTTGGGTAGCCTGACAGAAGCGCAAAAAATTGAATTATTACACAATATGGAAAGCCATGCTCGCCAGTTCAATTCTTGTGTTTCACAGGTGATGGCGAGTATTTCCGGGGTTTATGAAGAAATTCTGGTGGCTGGTAGCGATGGCACGTTTGCCACCGATGTTCGCCCGTTGATACGGTTAAATATTTCTATTTTGATCGAAAAAGACGGCAAGCGAGAACGCGCTTCAGCCGGTGGTGGTGGACGCACAGATTACCAATACTTTTTTGAACTCGAAAATGGCAAACCCCGATACATTGAATATGTTGAGAGCGCGGTACGCCAAGCGATGGTGAATATCGATGCTGTTGATGCACCTGCGGGCCTGATGCCTGTGGTACTCGGTCCGGGTTGGCCTGGGGTGTTATTACATGAAGCGGTGGGTCATGGTCTTGAAGGCGATTTCAACCGTAAAGAATCATCGGCATTTAGTGGCAAAATTGGCCAACAGGTTGCCTCAGAGTTATGTACTATCGTCGATAATGGCACCTTGGACAACCTGCGTGGTTCATTAAATGTTGATGACGAAGGCACGCCGACACAATGTAATACCTTGATTGAAAACGGTATCTTAAAAGGTTATATGCAAGACAAGCTTAATGCGCGTTTGATGGGCGTGGCGCCTACAGGTAATGGACGACGTGAATCATTCGCCTATTTGCCGATGCCGCGCATGACCAATACTTATATGCTGGCGGGCGAAAGCGATCCGGCGGATATCATCGCTTCGGTAGAAAAGGGCATTTATGCACCAAACTTTGGTGGTGGCCAGGTGGATATCACTTCTGGCAAATTTGTTTTCTCTGCCTCAGAAGCTTACCTGATTGAAAATGGTAAAATCACTTCGCCAATCAAAGGCGCAACGTTGATTGGCAATGGCCCTGAATCGATGAAGCAGGTATCCATGGTCGGCAATGACTTGTCATTGGATATGGGCGTTGGCGTTTGTGGCAAAGACGGCCAGCGTTTACCCGTTGGTGTTGGTCAACCTACCCTGAAAATTGATGAAATGACCGTGGGTGGCACGGCTTAAGGTTTTTCATACCCACGCGTGACGCTTATGTTGGTGCATTCTCCCCGTTTGCACCAACCATCTTTTTGATTGATAGAACAATACCTGAATAAACACACCAATATTGCCTGTCCTGATCACACTTTACCTCCCAATAAAACCAGCGCTTTGTCACTGATGTGGTATTACTGCGGGTATTGTTTGTTTTGCCCTAGGCACAAGCAGGCCCAGGGCAACTCCAAACAAACGCTTACAACATTTCAATCGGTATCGAAAAGTTAGTGGTGATCGGGTTACCAGTAGTTCTGGGGAAGCTAAAGTTAAAGGTCAGTATGCCTTGTGCATCATCGGTGTTAGTGATCAAGTTATCTAAACTAAAGGTGATGGTTGTACCACCATATTCATCAGCACCAGTGCTATTGACGTAACCCACCGAGTTGGAAATGGTTTGACTGACGGTACCACTGACCCCACTAGTGCTAGTAGAAATCGAGACAGTGGTGCCCACTGGCAATATTTGTCCTAGTCCGAATGCATCATCAGCAATGTGTAAAGTCATCGGTAAAGAGAATCCATCGGCAATCACGATCCGATCAGTGGCATGAACGACAGTACCCAGTGCATCAACATTGACCATACCCTCGGTCACAACCCCATTCTCAGTGTCATTAGTGGCCAATACATGCTCGCCATTAAGATAACCTAAGGCATTGTTGGCCGCTGATGTTGAGGCCAAATTACTGGCTGTGACGGTGTATTGTAGATTGTTGCTCGACATGATCATCACTAGCGATTTACGTACATACAATGAGCGAGCGCCATCGCCACCACATAAGGTCGCGTGGGTACAGTTGGGCCCATTGAATAAACCATCGGCAGCGCTGTAAGTTTCGTCGCCGCCAAAGTCAAACAACACATCCGAGCCATTAAAGATGCGGTCTTCATTGTCATCACGCCAAGCATCGCTGTGGTCAATAAAACCTGAGTCAAAATAAGCACTACGATCGAGACCACTGTCGGTGTTATCACTGATGGCTATGCCATCGGCATCATCAAAAACGTTATTACCATTGGTATCGAAAAAGGTTTCGTGACCAATGGCGTAGGCGGAGATGGTAATACGGTGATTGCTAACCCGAGGATTGGTGCCTGTCCAAGTGACAGAACAACTGCCATTAACGGTGTTACAGCTGCCTTGAATAGTACCGCCTTCGGTGCTGAAATTCACCGTGGTGCCATCAGGTACCGGGTTGTTGAAACTATCAGCCATATAGGCAACGATGGCAACCTCAACGCCTGTCAGGCTTTGGGCCTCAGGGTTGAGAACTGTACTAGATAAGGTGATACTGTTTTGATCAGGTAAGCCGGTATTGACGGTTAATAAATCAGACTGGGTTCTGATGGTGGTATTGGTGGCGGTATCAACCACGGTGCTGGCGGTCACCCTTACTGCTGTAGGCGCGGTGCCTGAAGTGACTCGAACGGTGACCAACCCTTGTGAGTTGGTTAAAGAACTGGCTGGACTAATCGATAATCCCCCCACGGTGGCATCAAGGCTGAAACTCACCGCTTGTTGTGCCAGTGGGTTACCCAATTCACCATTGACTTTAAAGGTTAGGGTTGAGGTTTCAGATTTGCCCTGACCACCCGTGCCTTGCAATACCAACGAGGTAGGCACGGCAGAGACAAACTCAATAGATCCCACTTTCTCTGGTGAGAGGTTAATGGTTGTACTGGCAGACAAAGAGACGTTGTTGACGGTAATGGACGCAACAATGGTGTCTTGATTACCGTTGACGGTGGCACAACTGAGGTCTTCATAGGTAGAGCTGGCTTCGCCGTTGATGGTCGATACGGTGGCATCAAGGTTAACATTACTATTGGTGGCACATGCCGAGGTAAAGCTCACTGAGGTTGGATCTATTATTCTTACATTCGCTTGATCAACGATGGCAATCGTCAGACCCATGGTTCCCCCGGCGCTGAGGGTTAAGTTGCCATTGACATCAGGGGTCAGGGTAGTGCCCACTACGCCGGGCACAAAAGTGTTGGTACTATCAAAGTGACCAATTTGTGCCGAATCTAATTCAACCGCATCGGAGGAGAGGACTTCATAGTTAAACGATGTGGTGTAAGTGACACCATTGATAGTGGTTTGAGCGGTGGCCACTGCGGCGCCGACTTCTGTTGCGAGGGCGGTTAATGTGACCTGGGCAGCACCTGCGTTATCGGTTAATGCTGAAGTGGTGGCCAATGTGCCGCGTTCGGCGGTGAAACGAACGATACTGTCCGCGATAGGCGTACCATTGCCATCTTCGAGTAACCCTTGTATCTGGAAGTTTTGCCCGACTTTAAAACGGTTGGTGACAGTGGCGTCAACTCTGCCAGATAAGGTAATCACCGGCTCTGTCGTGGTGGTGGTGCCTGAGGTGAATTCATAGTTAAGATTCGCCGCTAACGCAGAATAAGTAGCCGTCACGGTGGACGCACCAAGTTGGGTGTTTGCACTATCAAGGAACACCGTGGCGACACCACGGGTATCGGTGAGCGCTGTGGTTTGGCGCAAAGTGCCCAGCGGGGCGCTGAAGGTGACAATTTCATTGACCACCAAGGCATTATTATCACGCAATACTGCCTGTACACACACGGTAGAACCGGCCTCAAAACTGGTTGTTGTCGCGGTGCAACTGCTATTGAGGGTGGTGACGGTGATATCTGTCGGCCCCTCAGCAGTGGCGCTGGTGAGTTCAAAGCTTTGACTGTTATTGAATAGACCAAAGGTGGCAGTGACGACCCCGGCATTGAGCACATCGGTGGTGCTATCGAGGAAAATGCTGACAATGCCACTGGCATTGGTTAGTGCTGAGGTCTGGCGCAATGTGCCTAAGGTGGTAGCGAATGTAATGATTTCGCCGACTTGCGGTTGGCTGTCTTTGATCAGCACTGCCTGTAAGCAAAGCGGTTGTCCAGCAGGACTAGAGCTGGTGACAGTGGTACAACTGTTGTCAAGAATAGCCAAAGATAAGGTGGTGATGCTCTGAGTATTACCGTTGCTGTATTGATAGTTTTTCGCTGCACTAAAGGCACCGAAGTTGGCTGTGGCCACGGCTGCACCGAGTAAATCAGTGGTGCTGTCGAGCAATACGCTGACATTGCCGTTGCTGTCGGTCAATCCGCTATTTTGGCGCAAAGTGCCACTGGTGACGGTAAAATCAATGATCTGATTGGCCAGTGCGTTGCCATCCTGTGTCAAGTTGGCTGTAAGGCAGGCGGTGACACCTGCCTCAAAATCGGTTTGCGCGTTGGTACAGGTTTCATCCAGCAGTTGCAGGGTGACCGCAGTACTGCTGCTGGGGAATTCGCTAGTGTATTCATAGTGGCCAGTGGTGCTGGCCTGATTGTATGACACCGTCGCAGTACCTGCACCAAGCAAATCGGTGGTACTGACCAGTAAAACCGAGGCGACGCCAGTGGTATTGGTCAAACCCGTGGTGGATTGTAAGGTGCCCAATGTGGCGGCAAAATTAACCAGCGCATCAGCAACAGGGGCGTTATTTTGGATCACGGTTACCTGTAAACATAAAATGGTGCCTGCGGTGACCTGGCTTTGTGGGATCTTACAAGTGGCATCAAGAATCGCCATCGACAGGGTCGGCGTCGCACTGGTGAACTGGTAATTACGAGATGCGCCAAGCGTTGCATTATAAGTGGCGGTCACGGTTGAAGCGCCAGTAGTGGCAATCGTGCTATCGACAAAAGTGAATGCAACACCTGAACTATCGGTTAATACCGTATCTTGGCGTAATGTGCCCAGCGGCGCTGAGAAGGTGATGATCTCACCACTGGCGGCTCCCCCGTTATTTTGTAAGACCGCTTTAAGACAAAGGGTTGAACCAGCGATCACAGTGGCAACTTCAGCTGTACAAGTGCTGTCGAGAATCGACAAGGTGATGCTGCTGTTCGCATTGGTATACTCATAGTTTTGACTGGCACTGAATTGACCAAAGCTGACGGTAACGGTGCCTGCGGCCAATAAATCGGTGGTGCTATCAAGAAAAACACTGACCACACCACTGGTATTGGTCAGGGCTGAATTTTGCCTCAGCGATCCCAAGGTGGCAGTGAAGTCAACGATGGTGTTCACCAGTGGTTGGTTATCTCTGATCAAGCTGGCCTGTAAACATAACGAGGTACCCGCGCTGACGCTAGTCAGTGCAGCAGTGCAACTGGCATCTAGTACTGACAGCGATAAGGTGGTGACACTCTGTTGGGTGCCGTTGGTATATTCATAGTTTTTTGAGTCACTAAAAGTACCAAAGCTGGCAGTGGCCACCGCAGCACCGAGTAAATCAGTGGTGCTATCTAGGAATACCGTCACCAAACCAGCGCTGTTGGTTAAGGCGGTGGTTTGGCGTAAGGTGCCAGAGGTGGCGGTAAAATCAATGATGGTGTTGGCCAGTGGCTGGTTGTCTTTTTTCAGCTCTACCTGCAAACACAGGGTTCCACCGGCGTTGGTGCCTGTGACTTCATTGCTACAATTGGCATCGAGTATGGCCATTTTCAACGTGGTGGTGCCTTGTGGCTCACCATCGGTGTATTCGTAGTTTTGGTTGGTATTGAAGGTATCAAAAGTAGCGGTAGCGGTAGCACCACCAAGCAAATTGGTGGTGCTATCGAGTAAAATCGACGCCACACCTACTGCGTTGGTTAATGCCGCTGGTGCTCTAACGGTGCCCAATGTTGCGGCAAAATTAATCAAAGCGTTTTCTACCGGTGCGTTGTCTTGCACTAATGATGCTTGTAAACACAAGGTGCTACCGGCGCCCACCCGATTGGATTCAGTGCTACAACTGGCATCTAAGATCACCAATGATAAAGTTGGTGTGCTGAGTGATGGTTGATCAAATTGATAGTTTTGCGATGCGCCCAAAGTCGCGTTATAAGTGGCGCTGACAGTTGAAGCGCCAATATTGGTGGTGAGGCTGTTCAGATGGACAATCGCAATACCATCATCATCGGTTAGCGCGGTATCTTGGCTCAAGGTGCCCAGCGGCGCTAAGAAGGTGACGATTTGACCTGACACCGCCACGCCATCATCGGTTAATACCGCTTTAAGACAAAAGCTTAATCCGGCAGTAATATGGCTCACTTCGGTGGTACAACTGTTATCGAGAACCGACAGGCTAATGGCGGTGGGGCCTTCAATGGCATTGGCGTATTCATAATTTGCCGGGCTGCTCAACTGGCCTGAAGTGGCTGTGGCCACCCCGGCATTGACCAAACCTGTGCTGCTATCAAGAAAAACATTGGCGACACCGGCAGAATTGGTCAGTGCAGAAGTTTCTCTTAATGTGCCTAAAGTGGCAGAGAAATCAACAATGGTGTTGATTTGCGGTTGGTTATCTTTGATCAAACTGGCTTGCAAACACAGGGTGGTACCCGCCGTGACACTGGTGACTTGAGTGGAACAACTGGCATCCAATATCGACAAGGTTAGGGTAGAATTGCCCTGCGGTGTGCCATCGCTGTATTCATAGTTTTTTGACGCACTGAATGGGCCAAAGGTCGCCGTGGCCACCGCTGCACCGAGCAAATCGCTGGTACTGTCGAGAAAAATCGATACCACACCGGCATCGTTGGTCAACGCCGAGGTTTGACGCAAAGTTCCTGCGGTGGCGCTGAAATCAACGATAGTATCGGCCAATGGTTGGTTGTCTTTGATTAAACTGGCCTGTAAACACAAGGTAGAACCTGCGGTAGTGCTGGTGATAACGGTGCTACAGTTAGCATCTAGAATCGTCAATGAAATGGTGGTGCTATCGGTGGGTACGCCGTCGGTGTATTCGAAGTTTTGAGTGCTGGTAAACTGACCAAAAGTCGCTGTGGCGGTGGCACCACCGAGCAAATCAGTGGTGCTGTTGAGCAATACCGTCGCAACCCCAGCAGAATTGGTCAGGGTGCTGGGCGCTCGCACGGTGCCCAAGGTGGTAGAAAAATTAATTAATTCATCGGTGACTGGCAAATTATTTTGTACCAAAGAGGCTTGCAAACAAAGCGTGGTGCCTGCGGCGACCCGATTTAGCTCATTTGAACAGCTGGCATCAAGCATCACCAGCGATAGGGTAGCGCTGCCGCTGGTATATGCAAAATTTTGCGATGAACTGAACTGGCCAAAGGTGGCTGTCGTCACACCTGCACCGAGTAAATCAGTGGTACTGTCAAGCAAAACGGTGATAACACCGACCGAATTGGTCAATGCGGTGGCTTGTCTGAGTGTGCCCAAGGTGCTGGCTAGAGAGATAATTTCGCCCACTTGTGGTTGGCTGTCTTTAAATAAGCTGACATGTAAACATAAAGTGGAGCCTGCACTGACACTGGTGACGGCATCATTACAGCTGGCGTCGAGAATCGACAGCGTGAGCTCTGTGGCACCGTCGGTGGGGTCGCCAGCAAAATATTGGTAATTTTGGCTCGCTTGGAGTTGTTCAAAGGTGACTACCGCTGAACCTGCACCGATGATGCTGCTATCGCTGTTCAGCAATATATTGACCAAACCGGAGGCGTTGGTTAAACCTGAGCTTTGTACCAGAGTACCTAAAGATGCACTAAAATTAATCAAAGCATTTTGGCTTGGCAGGTTATTTTGCAGCAGTTTGGCTTGTAAACATAAAGTCGTACCAGCGGTGACTTGAGTGGCAGGACTGGCGCAATTGGCATCGAGAATGGTGAGGCTTAATAAGTTGGTTTGATCTGCTACGGTGGTGATTTCAATGGCTTTGCTGCCTGACAGGGCCTTGGAATCTACTGTGGCTGCGGTGGTGATGGTGATCACACCGACGTCGCTGTTGGTGGCGCTTAGTGTCACTGACGCCCTACCTGAGCTGTCGGTTAGCGTGGTGGTTTGAGATAAAGCACCACCAGTGGTCGTAAACGTCACGGTGATACCGGACACCCCGCGGCCAAAATCGTTTTTGGCGACAACATTAATGGTAGCGACGTCATCAGATGAAAACGTATTCGTCGTCTCGCCAGCATCATTGGTCACCGTCATGACCAGACTGGCTCCTATGGTTGGGGTAACCGTAGTGCCATCGGAGCCACTACCTCCACAGGCGGCCAGTACAAACAGGCCGAAGAAAATAACACAGAGTTGTCTGAACAGGTTGGTCGGTAAGCGATTAAACATTTTATTATTCCTTGATAACTTCCTTGATGTATTGATATAACTCTCTGAAAGCGGGCGAGGTTTGTTCTGGATGTAGCAGTTGTTGCTTTTGGGTTTTTTTGATCAGCTGGCGTAATTTCTGGCGTTCGAACTCAGGATATTCTCCGGTTAGTTCATTAACCTTGCTATCACCGTCAGTGAGCAAATCTTCGCGAATTTTTTCCAACCGCATCAGCTTTTTTTCATCTTGTTTGTTGGTATTGTGCAGTCTGTCCATGGACAGTTGGATGGCGTCGGTATCTCGGTTGCGTAACAAACGACCAATAAATTGCAATTGGCGGCGATAACCTTCACGGGTATTGCGGATCTTATCGGCAATTTCCATGGCGTAGCTTAATTCTTCATCAAGATCTAGCTTGGCGCGTTGATTTGGAGATAGCTTCATAATCTCTCGGCCAAAGGCTTTGATGTCTTTAGAGTCCTGTTTTAACTCGGTTTTACTGCGTAATTCGAGGTCATCTTCTTGGATATCGTCACGCGTCTTTTTCTTCTTGGCCATGGGGTCACACCATCTAATCAAATAATGCCGCGCATTTTAGCATTAAATCTGTTGTTGGTCAGCGTAATCCTCGGGTAAAGCGTAAAAACTGTGTTACTCTTGTTTTTAATTTAAATGAACCGTGAAAAGTTGAATATGGCTGACAGCAAACAGACGATTAATAACGAGATTGATGAGGTCAAAAGCAAAATTGAGGATGCTTTGGCGCTGGCTCAGAGTTATGGTGCCACTTCTGCCGAGATTGCCATCTCAAGGCAAAAGGGATTAGCGGTATCAACTCGGATGCAAGAGGTTGAAACGGTTGAGTTTAATCAAGATGGCGCCTTGGGGATCACGGTTTATCGTGGTGCCAAGAAAGGATCGGCATCAACCTCAGATTTAAGCGAAGAAGCGTTGCAGCGCACCGTGAAAGCAGCGTGTGATATTGCCCATTATACCTCTGAGGATGAATGTGCGGGTTTGGCCGATAAAGAATTATTGGCGATGTCACCTGAAGATTTAGATTTATATCATCCCACCGTTTTTACTCCAGAGCAGGGCATTGAATTTGGCATAGCGGCCGAGGCAGCAGCGTTTGCGGTCAGTGATAAAATCACTAATTCAGATGGTGCGACGTTTTCGGCTCACGAAGGTTTTCGAGTTTATGGTAACAGCCATGGTCAGATGGTGGGTTATCCCAGTTCACGTTACAGCCTTAATTGCGGCATGATTGCACAGGGCGATGATGAAATGCAGCGTGAATATGAATATACCGTCAGTCGTGAGGCCAACCAGCTGATGAGCGCTGAAGAAATTGGTCGTAAGGCGAGCAACTCGGCGTTAAAAAAGCTCAATGCCAGAAAAATAGAATCCGTGAAGGTGCCGGTGATTTTTCGTGCAGACGTTGCTGATTCGTTGTTTGGCCATTTGGTCTCAGCTATCGGCGGTGGCGCATTATACCGTAAGTCGACATTCTTGTTGGACCGCATCGACACTGACGTGATGGCGAAACACATCAACATTATCGAACGTCCATTTCTTGCCAAAGGTTTGGCCAGTAGTGCTTTTGACAGTGAAGGGGTGGCGACGCATGACCGAGATATTATTGTTGATGGTCGTTTAAACAGTTACTTATTGGGTTCTTATTCAGCGCGCAAATTAAACTTAACCAGTACAGGTCATGCTGGTGGCATTCACAACTGGTTGGTTGACCCGACCATGGGCGATTTGGCGGCGATGGCCAAAACCATGGGCCGAGGATTACTTGTTACCGAGTTAATGGGACAGGGCATCAACATGGTCACTGGTGATTATTCTCGTGGTGCCGATGGTTTTTGGGTTGAGGGTGGTGAAATTCAATATCCGGTGACTGAGGTGACGATCGCGGGGAACTTAGCGGATATGTTTATGAATATTGTTGGTTGTGGTAGTGATGTTGACTTACGGGGTAATGTCCGTTGTGGTTCCGTTCTACTTGAACAGATGTCGATAGCTGGAGCCTAAGGTACAGAAAGCGAAAACTTGGAGCTTTATGTACCTTAGGCTTGGAGCCATGGATGGCGACAGGGTGGCCCCACAGGGACGTTTTACGATGACCATCCTGCTATTACGACTCCAGCAGATTACTACAAACTAAAATGAATGCATGGATGGCGACAGGGGGTACGCACAGGGACGTTTTACGACGCAGCCCCTGCTATTACGACTCCAGCAGCTTACCAATTAACCTAAAAAGAACCCATGGATGGCGACAGGGGGTACGCACAGGGACGTTTACGACGCAGCCCCTGCTATTACAACTCCAGCAGCTTACTACCAACCCTAAATAAAACTGACAGGACCGTCGATAGGGATTCTTTCTGTACACGTATTTAGAACGCCAAACTCTGTACTTTAGGATTGGAGCCATGACCATCCTGCTATTACGACTCCAGCAGCTTACCAATTAACCTAAAAAAACCATGGCGGTCCAACGTCTCGGTGGCGACAGGGTGACCAAGGCTTACGGATTTAAACCAAGCATATATAACTCAATATTACATCAAATGATACTCTGAATTACAGATATCAGTAGGATGGGTAGAGCCTCAGGCGAAACCCATCGGAATTTGGCAATAAATGATGGGTTTCGCTGCGCTCTACCCATCCTACAGTCACATCTTCAATTGATATTGATGCCTGACAGATAAAACAGCGGTTTTAACTGTACGCTTTACATACCGAAATAATAGCATCAGAATTATAGGTACAGGTTATTGGAGAAAGGGGAAAAAAATCTATGAACAAGCCAATCCTATACACTGACGAGCCAATTGGCGACATTAAATTTGTCACCGACTTTCTCCCATCGCCAAAAGAGCTGAAATTGAGAAGTGAAAATACCAAAGTTGCTATTTCATTAAGTTCCCAAAGTGTTGCGTATTTCAAAGAGGCTGCCAAAAGCCATCATATGCAATACCAGAAAATGATTCGTGAGTTGCTTGATGAATATGTGGCCCACCAAAAAAGCGTCAACAAATAGGTTTACAACATAAAAACACCACCATGAATTAACTATAATGAAGACAAATATTTGACCATTGATTCAAGAAATAAATTTGAAACCTTAGCAAAAAAAGAAAGCACGAGAGTCGTTATTCAACATGACAAACACGATTTTGAGCGTTTACCGGTGTTTCCTAAGTTTCTTGATTGAACTGGCGATTGCCTGGTTACCAGTACCATCGGATATTTTAACACAATGGGGATATCTGCTGAGCGGGATCGCCACCTTTGGCATTGGCATTAGTGCATTTGTTGGCAGCAACCTTTGTCGTAGGTTGATGGGTCTGTTGGTTTAGGCACTGCGGTGATTGTTTTGGGTGTTGGTCCTGTGCTGCAGCATTCGATGAAGTTTTTTACTATTGCTCAGTAGGCCGTTTGATGAACAGACGAATGTAGTATTTAATTAGCTGGCCTCCGCCAATACATCATTGAACTGTTAACTTGTTTTATTCGCGTCATCAGAGGGGTTATTTGTGAGAATAATATCATTACCAAGGGCTTGGATTAGAAAGCTGCTCCATAACAATCAATCATTAGGTGTTAGCGTTTGTGGAGCTAAACTCCCCATAAGTTTTCAAGATGAACCTATCGAAACTAGAATAGGTTTAAAAAATAATGACAAATCAGACTTTTACGAGTCGAATTTTGATAAGTTATATCACTTCTACAGTGGTTACCAAAACACAGATGAGTACCACCAGGGTTTGTTATATACGGATATTATTGCTTTGAGTAGTGAGGACGTCTATCCGATACGAAAGGTATCTATGCAAACCAAAAATATCCAAATTCATATTGATAGGCTTTCGTACAAACTCCCAGTCTCTTTAAAGGAGCATTCGGTATGTGCAATCCAATCTTTCAAGGATCTAAAAAAGATTAAAAAAGACAGGGCTACAGGTGACTGGGAAAATAACGAGGCTTTAAGGTTTGACAAAATATGTCTAGAGAAGTGTGTTATAGAAGCAAGAAAGGCATATTACTTTGATCAAGTAGCGACAAATATTACTTTGGATTGGCGTTCAAAGAAACTTCCAGATACTAGATTAACCATAAGAAATTCTCCTTTGCTAGAAAGGCCAATAGATGGAAAATTAAGGCCCC
>JBLGCB010000057.1:0-24173 GCA_047617105.1 Phenylobacterium sp.
GTATCGAGTACGCCGTTGGCGCTAAAACGGGCGGTAAAGACCTCGATCCTCGACCCGTTGATTTGGTTACCTATCACGATAATTCTGCCGACACTGTCAATGGCCACCCCGATGGCCTCTTCTTCTAGATTCGAACCCAAGTCTTGGTTGACCAGGCCTTGATGGCCAAAGGTTCTGTCTAAGGTGCCATCGGTGTTAAAACGGGTGATAAAGACGTCGCTTGGGCTAGAGGCGTTATTATGGTTATTTCTACCCACCACGATTAATTTGCCAGCGCTGTCGAGCACGCTGGCACCGGGGTGGTCTAAACGCTCGGTGGAAAAGGCGTTGGCACGGGCAGTGCCGTTGGTGCCAAAGGTGGTGTCAATGGTGGGCGTGGCCGTTTCAACCACATTGTTGACATCAACAGTGATGGTCGCGGTGTTGCTCAGGTTATCAGCATCTTGTACTTTCACCACCACTTCATGGCGTACAGCCGTTTCATAGTTGAGATTGGTACTGTTACCAATCGACATTTTACCGGTATTGGTGTCGATGGCAAAAATATCGGCGGAGTTGGTGACGATGAAATAGGTCAGGGTATCGCCAGTATCAACATCGCTGGCAGTGACAGTGGTCACCGGGGTGTTATTGGTCGCGTCTTCATTAATAGAGGCGGTGCTAGCGCTGATGGTGGGGGCGTCGTTTTGTGCTATCACAGTGACAGTCACGTTAGAGTTGGTCGATGCGGTGGCGTTGGCGATGGTGTAACTGATGGTATCTGTACCATTGAAATTGGGGTTGGGCACATAATCAAGGGTTTTGTCTGTTTTAGTGGTGACAGCACCGTTGATGGCGGTGGCGGCAGATACCGTTAAGGTGCCGCCATCAGGATCGCTATCATTGATCAGAATATCAATGTTTTCCAGCGTATCTTCATTGGTGCTGGCGATATCCGCCAAGGCAATAGGCGTATCGGGCACCGCGGTAATGGTCATTGATACCTTAGCCGCTGCGGTGCCGCCCTGGCCATCGCTGATTTGATAAGTGATGACATCGCTGCCGTAAAAGTTGCTGTTAGGGGTGTAATTAAGGGTTTTATTGGCTTCTATGGTGACGCTGGCACCACTGTTTGCGACGGCAGCGTCAATACTGAGGGTATTGTTTTCAATGTCGCTGTCGTTGTCCAATATGTCGACGTTGATTAAGGTGTCTTCGGTAGTGCTGGCAATATCGTTAACGGCAACCGGGTGATCGTTCTGCGCCACGACAGTGACGGTGATGACTGCGCTAGCAGTACCTGTGCTGCTGTCATCAATGGCATAGGTGATGGTGTCGGTGCCATTAAAATCAGCATTGGGGGTGTAGTTGATGGTAGGGCCGCTTTCGATGGTGGTGTCGCCATTGAGAGCTGATACCGAGGTGATATTCAATAAGCCGCCTTCAGGGTCACTGTCATTGCCTAGTGGGTTGATATTGACCAGCACATCTTCGTCGGTGCTGGCAATATCATCCGCAGCCACTGGATCATCATTGACGGCACTGACATCTATAGTCACCGTACCTGTATCGGTTAGAAACCCGTCACTGAGAATATAAGTGATGGTATCTGAACCAAAATAATTGCTGTTGGGGGTATAGTCGATGGTGTCACTGGCACCCACCACGGCGGTACCATTGCTGGCTGAGAGGGTGTTGATGGATAACTTATCGCCGTCAATATCACTGTCGTTGGTTAGCACGTCGATGTTTTTGGCGGTATCTTCAATCACGAACGCCGAATCGGCCAGGGCCACCGGGGCATCGTTTACCGCCGTGATGCTAACGGCCACCGTGGAGGATGCGGTGTCGTTGCCATCACTGATGGTGTAGCTGATGGTATCTGAGCCATTGTAATTGGCATTCGGGGTGTAATCGATAGTGGTGGCGTTGTTAATGGTCGCGGTGCCGTTAGTGGCCGTCGCGATGGTGACGGTGAGCGTATCACCTTCAATGTCAGTGTCGTTGGTCAGCACTAAGATGTTGATTGAAGACGCGTCTTCGCTGGTGGCACCGCTGTCGGCGACAGCGACTGGCACGTCGTTGACGGCGGTCACGGTGACGGCCACCGTTGAAGAAGCGGTTAAGCTGCCGTCACTGATGGTGTAGTTGATGGTATCTGAGCCAAAATAGTTGCTGGTGGGTACATAGCTGAGGCTGGTGCCTGAAACAATCGAGACCGTGCCGTTGCTGGCGGTGGCTGCGGTGATGGTCAGGGTGTCGCCATCGGCATCGGTATCATTACCTAGCGGCGAAATACTGGCCGTTGTATCCTCTGCGGTGGAATGGGTGTCAGCCGCCGCGACGGGTGCATCTGCGGCTGGCGTGATAGTGACGGCCACGGTTGAGGAGGCGGTACCTTTACCATCACTGATGGTGTACGAGATGGTGTCGGTGCCATTAAAGTCAGTGTTCGGGGTATAGTCGATACTGGTGCTGTTGATGATAGCCACGGTGCCATTGATGGCCGTGGCTGCGGTAACTGTGAGGGTATCGCCGTCGTGATCAACATCATTAAACAATACTGCGATGCTGGTTTTGGTATCTTCGCTGGTGGTTTGACTGTCGGCCACGGCAATGGGTAAATCTTCTACCGAGGCGATAGTCACTGCGACGGTAGAGTTGACGGTAAAGGTGCCGTCAGTAAGGGTATAGGTGATGGTATCCGTGCCGTTGAATTGACTGTTAGGCGTATAGTTGAGGCCACTGGTCACCGCAGCAGCGGTGCCATCACGGGCGACGATGCTGGTGACAGAAACAGAGCCATTGCTTGATGAGGCAGAGACTATGGTCAAGTCATCGCCATCGGCATCGGTATCATTGGCCAGCGGTGATAGGCTGGATGTGCTGTCTTCGCTGGTAGCGTGGGTATCGGCGACAGCTACCGGGGCATCGGGGGTGCCGGTAATGCTCACTGTGATGGTTGACGTGGCGGTGCCGCCGTTACCGTCACTGATGGTGTAGCTGATGGTCTCGGTGCCAAAGATATCTGCTGCTGGGGCGTAGCTGACCAAATCACCCTGTACTGTCGCAGTACCTGTGGAAGCGGTGGCTGAGCTGACCGTCAGAGTATCACCGTCGGCATCGGTATCATTGGTGAGCACGGTGATGCTGGTGGCTGCGCTGTCTTCGTCAACCGTGATGGTGTCACTTAGGGCGATGGGGTTATCGTTGACAGCAGTGACGGTGACCGTCACCTGGGCGGTATGAACCCCGTTGTTGCCATCGTCTACTTGGTAAGTGATGGTGTCGGTGCCATTGAAATCGCTGTTGGGTAGGTAATCTAGGGTGGTATTGGCAATAATCACGATACTGCCGTTGACCGCTGTGGCGGATGTGACGGTTAACGTGTCGTCGTCGGCATCACTGTCGTTACTGAGCACGGCAATATTAACCATGGTATCTTCGTTGGTCGTCGCTGTGTCAGGGCTGGCGACGGGAATATCGTTGACTAAAGAGACTGTCACGGTGACGTCTGCCGAGGCGGTGGCACCAGCTGTATCATTGATGGTATAGCTAATGGTATCGCTGCCGTTAAAGTTGGCGTTGGGGCTGTATTGAATAATATTGTTGCTAATGGTGGCGATGCCGTTGAGGGCGCTGGCACTGGTCACGGTTAGCGTCTCACCACTCGTATCACCACTATCGATATCGGTATCATTGGCCAGTACAGAAATATCGACGCTGATATCTTCATCGGTGGTGATACTGTCGTCATTGGCCACTGGCACATCATTCACCGCAGTAATCGTGACGGCAACGGTGGATGAAGCACTGCCCTCATTGACCACACTGCCATCAATAACGGTATAGTTGATGGTATCGCTGCCATTAAAATTGTCATTGGGTCGGTAAATTAAGCTGTTATTGCTGACCTCAATACTGCCGAAACTGGCGCTGGTCTCAGTTACCGTGAGGGTATCACCATCGATATCGGTGTCATTGTCGAGCACTGCTATAGTGACGCTGGTATCTTCGTCGGTGGTAGCAATGTCAGGTTGTGGGGTCGGGTTATCATTGACGGCAGCAATACTGACCGCAATGCTCGCATCGGCTGTGCCACCATTGCCATCGTCGATTTGATAACTGATGATGTCGTCACCATTGAAGTCGCTGTTTGGGCTGTAGTCTAGACTAAAATCGGTGTTGATTATCACGGTCCCGTTGGGGCTGGACGCGATTGTTACGGTTAAGCTATCACCGTCAATATCGGTGTCATTGGCGAGCACGTCAATGGTGCTGGTTTGATCTTCTTCCAAGTTGATGGATTCGCCGCTGGCGACGGGGTTATCGTTGACTGGGGTAATGGTCAGGGCGACAGTGGATGATGCTGAACCGCCATTGCCGTCAGTAATGGTATAACTGATGGTATCGCTGCCATTAAAGTCGCTGTTTGGGCTGTAGTCCAGTTGGTTAGCGGTGACCACCACCGTGCCGTTGGTGGCGGTGGCGGTGGTGGCAAGGATTAAGGTGTCGTTTTCGGCGTCGGTATCGTTGGCGATAACGTCAATGGTGATTTGGCTGTCTTCGTCGACTGTGGCGATGTCGGCGATGGCCACGGGTTGATCATTGACGGCGGTGATAGTGACGTTGACCGTGGCTGAGGCCGTGCTGCCAGTTGGGTCGGTGATGGTATAGTTGATGGTATCCGGGCCATTAAAGTTACTGGCTGGGGTATAAGTGAGGCTGCCATCGGCATTGATGTCTACTGTCGCCGGGTTGGCAGAACCCGCTGAGCCAGCTGTGGCCGCAGTGGTGGCTAGGGTGTCGCCGTCAATGTCAGTGTCATTGGTTAGCACGGCAATATTGACTGGCGTGTCTTCTGCGGTGGTGGCGATATCGTTAATGGCCGTTGGTGGATCATTGACCGCTGTAACAGTGGTCAAAATTGAACCGGATGCTGTGCCACCATTGCCATCAGTAACGGTATAGCTGATGGTATCGTTGCCGTTAAAGTTGGTGCTGGGGGTATAGTTAATGGCATTGGCCACCACCAGCGCATCGCCATTGGTGGCAGTAGCCCCTTGTATTGTTATTGTATCATTATCAACATCGCTGTCATTGCCGAGCGCGTTGATGGTGACTAACGTATCCTCAGCGGTGGTGGCGATATCATTCACTACCACAGGTGGGTCATTAACCGGGGTTACCGTAATATTCACGGTCGCAGAGGCATTTAGACCATTGTTATCGGTGATGGTGTAACTGATGCTGTCAGGGCCATTATAGTTGGCATTGGACTGATAACTGAGGCTGCTGTCGGCGTTGGTCACCACCGAACCGTTTGGTGCCGTTGCACTGACAATCGTTAGGGTATCGCCATCAGAGTCTGAATCATTGGCCAATACATTAATATTTGTCGTGACGTCTTCTTCGGCGGTGGCACTGTCATCAAGGGCTACGGGAGCATCGTTGGTGGCGATAACGGTGATAAAGACTTGCCCTGCGCCAATGGCACCTTCGCTGTCGACAATTTGGTAATCAATGGTGTCGCTGCCGCTAAAGTTGACGTTGGGCAGATAATTGAGGGTTTGATCGGGCAACGGGGTAACACTGCCATTGCTAGCACTGACACTGGCCGGGTCTAGGGCAAAACTGCTTGAGTCGATATCAGAATCATTGGCGAGCACATTGATATTGACCAAGTTGTCTTCATTGACGTTAATCAGATCATTCTGGGCAACGGGGGCATCATTGACCGGGGTGACGGTGATCACCACATCTGCCGAAGCTTGGCCGCCGTTACCATCATTGATGGTATAGCGTAAAGTGGCGATGCCGCTGCTATCTTGGGCTGGGGTATATTGAATCGAATTGCTGACAATTGAGGCGTTGTCTGGGGTTGAGGGAGAAGTACCACTGATGACGGTCACGCTCTGTAGCAGCAAGAAATCGCCATCTAAATCAGTATCATTGTTGGTGACATTAATGAATGCTACGGTATCTTCCAAGGTTTGGGCACTGTCGTTAATGGCAACGGGGATGTCGTTAACATTGGTGACGTTGACGAAAACCGACGCGTTTGCGGTGCCGCCGTTACCGTCTCCAATTTGATAAACTATGGTGTCATTGCCAGTGAAATTAGTGGGCGGGGTATAGCTGACTGCCGTGTTGTTATTGATTCGCACAGCGGTGCCATTAATGGCCGTTGCGCTCAGTAGAGTTAGGGTATCATTATCAACATCGCTATCATTATTGAGCACGTTGATGTTGACGGCAGTGTTTTCAAAAGCGTCAATCGCATCATCGTTAGCCACCGGGTTATCGTTGACGTTTTGCACCGTGACGGTGACTTGAGCAGAGGCGCTGCCGCCATTACCATCAGTGATGGTGTAATTGATGGTGTCTTGGCCGAAAAAGTTCAACGGTGAGATATAGTTGATGGTGTTATTGGCACCGAGGCCGGTCGAGCCGTTGACAGCGCTGTGTGCGCTGATGGTGAGCGTATCGCCTTCTATATCGCTGTCATTGCTCAGCACATTGATGTTGAGTAGGGAATCTTCATTGGTCAATTCGCTACTATTGTTGGCCACCGGATTATCATTGACCGCGACGATGGTTAAGGCGACTGCGGCGGTGGCAGTGCCGCCTTGACCATCAATGACTTCGTAAGTGAAGGTATCGCTGCCAGAGAAATTAAGATTGCTTAAATAAGTGAATGATCCATTGGCGTTGAGGGTGAGGGTGCCATTGTTGGGTGGCTGGAATATATTGGTGCTCACCGACAGCGGATCACCGTCACTGTCGCTGTCATTGGCCAACAGTAGTGGCTGGTTGGTGCCATTAGGGGTGAACTGAACATCTTCAAACACAGAGTAACTGTCGGCCACCGCCACCGGGGCGGTGTTGCCGTTGTCGATGGAAACAAAGACTTGGGCCGATGCCGTGGCACCAGAGGCGTCTTGGATGGTGTAATCGATGACCACCGTGCCATTGGCACCAGTCGGGTCGAAAGTCAAAATGTTATTGGCTTGGGTCACGGTACCGCTAGGGGCGCTAAACGCGGTCACGGTTAATACTTCATTTTCGATATCGGTGTCGTTTAGTAATACTGAAATAGCCACTGGCGTACCAGCTGGGGTTTGGGCGTTATCGTCGTTGGCGATAGGGGCATCGTTAACATTGGTCACTGTTAGCGTTACGGTGGCGGTAGCAGAAAGGTTTCTATCATCAGAGACCCGGTAAATAAAGCTGTCGGTGCCAGCAAAGTTGGCGTTGGGCACGTAATCAAAGCCACCATCGGCACTAAGGGTCAACTGGCCGTTGGCGGGGGCCTGGACCGGAGTGAGATCGACCGTGATCGGATCGTTATCCGGATCGCTGTCGTTGCTCAACACGCCAGTGATGGCAGCGACTGAATAAGGGGTGTCCTCAGTCAAAGTATGGTTATTATCAGGTGAAGCGATGGGGGCCTGGTTGGATCGGATAATGGTCAGTACCACCGAAGCTGAAGCGGTATTGGTTTGAGTATCAGTAATTTGATAGGTAAAGCTATCAACACCATAATAACCTGGTTCAGGGATAAAGGTAAATGTGCCATCTGGGCCAATATTGGCCGTGCCATGTAATGGTGTAGTTTGTAGCGCTATGGTAAAGCTGTCACCTGGGTCTTGGTCGCTGTCATTATTCAGCAGAGATAACGTGTTGGCGGTGCTGTTGTCGACTCTCAGGGTGATATCTTGAGTGAGGGTATAGCGATCATTGGCGGCAACGGGCGGGAAACTGCTGCCATTAATTGAAATTTGTACCACGGCGCTACTGGTGCCGCCCTGATTATCGATGGCCTGATAAGTGAATTGGTCTGAGCCAGTTGCGCCAGCATTGGCCTCGTAACTAAAGCTGCCATTGGCAAACAAGGTCAATGTGCCTTGGGTGGGGGGCACCAGTGGGGTGGTGTTGACGGTGAGACTGGCGCTGTCGATATCTAAGTCGTTGATCAATAATCCGGGGGCATTGACGGTTAAGGGTGCCGCAGCACTAATACCTTCAAAGCCACCTTCAAAGCCACCTTCAACACCAGTCACAGAAACCACTCTCAGTGCACCAATTTGATTAAAGCCGTTACCCAGCGACTGGGGCGGATCGTTGACCGGAATAACGGTGATGTTAACCACGGCTTCACCGCTTTGACCCAAACCATCTAGGACTTGGTAGCTGAACGTATCGCGACCAGTAAAATTGGTTTTCGGCGTATAGCTGAATGCACCATTGTTGTTAAGGGTCAGGCTGCCGTTGTTGGGGGTTGAGATCAGGCTGGCGGTGAGGGTGGTGCTTTCTAAATCAGAATCATTGGCCAGCAGATTGCCACTGAGGACAGTATCTTCGTCGAAGCTGTAACTGTCATTGCCAGCGGTTGGCGGCAAATCCACCGCACCGCTGAGGGAGGCTATTTTGGTAGATTCACTAAAGGCACTTTCACCTGCACCATTGATGCCAGTGACGGCGGTGAAGAAAATTTTCGCATCTTCTCTTCCGCTTAGGGCCATACGGGGGTCTCTTAAGGCTAAAAATGCCTGGCCATCGGTCAGATTCGCATAGTTTTTGTGGGTGACTCCGGCCTGAGAAGCAATATAAACGTTATAACGCAGATAGTTGGCGAGCGGATCCCATGACAAATCAATATTATTGCTGGTGCGGTTGGCGTTTAATCCGGTGATAGGAGTGCTTTGCCAGTCAAAAGTCACCGAATTCACCAATACCCGATTGCCCGCGCCGTCGTCGACCAACAATACTAGGGTTTGTGAGCCTGAGCTGATCGAAAGGTCGAGTGGATTAATCCCAGTGACCGTGCGATGAAAAGTGGTGCCACAAGCAGACGTACACAATTCGAACTGTAACGCCTGATTGGTTTCGGAGAATCCCACGTATACCCCTTGAATGCCATTTTCATCGGCTAAATCCACTGAAATGGTCAAATTGCCACTTAATTGCTGGTTTGATATGGGGGCTAGAAATCGTCCTGTGGCATTGGCAAATGCAGCTGATTGCACTTGGTTGCTCTGGTATTGGGCGCTATTTGAACGCTGGGCAAAATCAAAACTGACTACGGTGGGCGCAGGCCCTGGCGTTGGTATCGGCCCTGTTGGCGTATCGGGTATTGGCGTGTCAGGGTTAGTATCGGGTACCGTGGTATCAGGGGTGGTGGTATCGGGGGTAGTATCTGGTGTCGTGTCGGGCGTGGTGTCAGGTGTCGTGCCAGTTGACTGGCTGGTTGCAGGTGTCGAACTGCCACCGCCACCACAGGCAGATAGCAGCCCACCAAACAGTATGCTGGACAGAAAAATCAAGCACAATCGGTTGGCGGTGCTTAGAGAAGCCCGCTTGGTCAATGAGGCCAGCTTTGGGAGAAAAGGCGAAAATATAATTTTGGTATTCATCAGCTTGAGATCCAACGTTTTGCACTACTAACATACTGTTATATCACAGCGCTTAGTAAAGTATAAGTCATGGCGTAAAAAAGCGTTAGATTGGTTTGGCGAACCGTTCTAAATTGCGTTTTAAACTATGTCTTGCGGTTGATGATGTCGATAATACGGTAGAAAGAGAATGAAAACAGTGATGGGAGTCACAGTTGTGAATAAAGATCTTTAACAATCAGCTTTCGCAGTTAAAAATTCACCAAAAGCGCGGAGTTTTCGCTGGCGAAAACTCAGCGATTTTGGCTTTATTTAAAAAACGGTTCTTCCTCTTGCTGTAACATCGCCTCAATGTCTTCAATATCATCGGGTAAAAAGCTGGCATCGACAAATCCGGCCTTGCCTTTAATCACCTGGCTTTCATTGGCCCATTCACCCAAATCAATGAGTTGACAGCGTTTAGAGCAAAATGGACGAAATTCGCTAGTACTGGCCCAGACAACATCAGTCTGACAAGTAGGACAGTTAACGACAGTTTGCGGTTTTGACATGTTTTTTACCTGATTTTAAATTTTAACAAGTTGACAAGGAGAAGATTATATCCTCTTCGACCCCAGTGCGCCCTTGTTGATCACATAATTTCATAAATCGAATCGAATATCGATGTTTGTTGCCGCTGACGGTTGGATAGGCACCATAACTTGGGGTGTATTTAATCCGTAATAACTCGATGTGATCGGTATTGCTTTGATAAAACCCATTGGCGGCTTTAAGCGATAGAAACGGGCTACGCTCCCTGATAAAGCTCATGGTGATGTTGATGGCTTCTTCAATTGGGGCGAGTTTGATGAGCCATTGATTGATTTGTTCAGCGTGTTTTTCAGGGCCTAGATGGGTCCAGAAATGCAATTGCGGTAAATCAAAGTGACAGCTGCCACCGGGAATGGCAAAACGTTGTTTGATGCTGGACAGAAAAGGATCTTCTTTGAATTGATTGCAAAAGCGACCCATTTTGCTGAGGGTATTTTGCAACTGAACCACTTTTTTCAAAGTACCTTGTAAAGTTTCATTGCAGATTTGTGGATGTTGCGCCCATTTAACCAAGTCTTGTTCGTTGTGTTCCAACTCTTTGTTGAGTTCTGCGCGAATATCATGGCGGTCAAGCAAATCAATTAAGGCAAACAGGGAGTCGAAAAAGGCGACATATTGAAACTCGTGTTGCAAATCTTTGCAGCTGTTCACTTGCACAAACAATTGTTCTACCCGCATAAAAGTGCGCAGTTTTTCATTTAACGGGTGTTCGTAAATAACCAAATTCATTCATTTTGTCCAACCTCGAAACACGTCGACAGTGTTAAGGGGTTATTTTTCTATTCAATAGCTACATATACTGTATGTTTTGCCAGGTCTTTTTCGGGCAAAGACAGTTCAAGGGTGAATTCTAAGTTTGTTGTTCACAAAAAGCCATATATTTTGCATGGAGTAAGGGAATTTGTTGCACCACTTGTGTCCAACTCTGGTTATTGTCAATGACATCATCGGCTTTTTGCAACCGTTCGTTGCGACTGATTTGCGCTTTGATGATGTTTTTCACCTGCTCAACACTGACATCATCTCTGCTGCTGGTTCTTTGAATTTGGATCTCTTCAGGAATGTCGACCACCACCGTGGTATTGACATAACGTTCGAGCTTGTTTTCAAATAATAAGGGTGCGACCAAAATACAATAGGGTGATTGTGCTTGTTTAAGCTGTTGTAACATCAGCTGATTGATGGCTGGATGCATTAATGCATTTAACCACTGCTTTTTGTCCACATCGGCAAAAATCAAACTTCTGAGTTGGCCTCGATTGAGCGTGCCGTCTTGGAGCAAAATGTCGGGGCCAAATTGAGCGGCGATGGCGTTGAGGCAATCACTACCTGGTTCTACCACGGTGCGGGCAATGACATCGGCATCAACCACAGTGATGCCCAGACGTTCGAATTCATCGGTGACCGTGGTTTTGCCACTGCCTATGCCACCCGTTAAACCGACAATGTAATTGCTCATCGATAGACAAACTGTTGTAAATAGAAATCAATAATTGGATCGCCCCATAATAATGCAATCCATCCCGCGATGGCGATATAGGGGCCGAAGGGTATGGGTGTATTCTTACCCTTTTTTTGTTGGTAGATAATAAAGACGCCAAAAATAGCACCGACAAAAGAAGACAATAATACGATCAGTAAAATACTTTGCCAGCCCAGCCAAGCACCAAATACCGCCAGTAACTTAAAGTCACCAAAACCCATGCCTTCTTTGCCTGTGAGGAGTTTAAATAACCAATAGACTGACCATAAACTGAGATAACCGACGCAACTGCCGACAATCGCTGCTGTGGGGCTGATGCCCAAACCCCAGACACTGGCCAGTAGACCAAGCCATAATAGCGGCAGCGTGATCTGATCGGGCAATAACATGGTATCTAAATCGATAAAGGTCAGGGCGACTAAACCCCAAGTGAGGACAATATACAGCAAGGTGAGCGGGGTGGGGCCAAAATGAGCGGCGACGATAACCGACAATACCGCAGTGAGCAATTCAACCAACGGGTAACGCATTGATATCGGGGCTTGGCAGCCACTGCATTTGCCGCGTAAAACTAACCAGCTAACTAGAGGAATATTTTCCAGCGCGGTAATTTTATGGCCACATTTGGGGCAGGCAGAACGGGGCAGCGATAAGTTGTAGACTTCGTCTGGCGCCTGTTGTCCTTCTTCACCAAGTTTAAGTTCATCTGGTTTAGATTCACTGGGCTTGAGTTCATCGGCGAGGTATTCACGGCATTCGCATATCCACTCTTTTTCCATCATGATTGGCAATCGATGGATCACCACATTGAGAAAACTGCCGACCACCAGTGACAATAAAATCACCGTGGCATAAAAGTAACCAGTGTTATTAACCAGTAAAGTTAAAATATTATCAAACATTTGCATTAGTTGATTCTTTTCCCCATGTCGAAGGATTTGCTAAGTACATTAAAATAGTTAAAGTTAAACATTCTAGTTGATGATCTTACCCATATCAAATATTGGCAAGTACATTGATATGATTAGACCACCGATAACAACCCCTAAAAAGGCCATGATCATTGGCTCAATCAAAGCCGTTAAGCCGTCAACGGCGTCATCGACTTCGCCTTCATAGATATTGGCGACTTTATCCAGCATTGAATCTAGTGCGCCAGATTCTTCACCAATGGCGACCATCTGGGTCACCATCGGTGGAAAAACGCCAGTATTTTTCATTGCAAAATTCATTTGGTTACCAGCAGATACTTCACTGCGTACTTCTAAGATAGCATAACGATAAACCGCATTGCCTGAAGCACCAGCGGCAGATTCCAGCGCTTCTATCAGTGGTACACCTGCGGCAAAAGTGGTGCTGAGGGTTCGGGCGAAGCGGGCAACCGCCGCTTTATTGAGGATCATGCCGATGACCGGCGCTTTTAACATCACACCATCGACCTTATCGCGAAACTTTAGGCTACGTCGATGGGTTTGAACAAACATATAACCGCCGATGCCCATGGCGATGACGACCATCCACCAGTAAGCTTGCATTGTTTCTGATAAACCCACGACAAACAAGGTAAATGCGGGCAATTCAGCGCCAAAACCTTCAAAAATTTCCTGAAACTGTGGCACCACAAAAATCAGCAAGATGCTGGTGACAATACCAGCAATGGCCAATACGGCAATCGGGTAAGTCATGGCTTTTTTGATTTTTGACTTCAACGCTTCGGCTTTTTCTTTATAGGTGGCGACTCGAGCAAAGATGTTGTCTAAAGCACCGGATTGCTCGCCTGAATTCACTAAGTCGCAATACAGGTCATCAAATAACAGCGGGTAATCGCGTAGAGTTTCAGAGAAGGGGATGCCTGACTGAACTTTAGTATTCAAGTCGGTGATCAGCTTTTTCATTTTGGGACTGTCAGTGCCCATGGCGATCATTTCAAGGGTTTGTACCAAAGCCACCCCGGCTTGTAGCATGGTGGCAACTTGGCGGGTGAAAACCGCGATATCGACAGGCGCAATCGCCTTGCCGCCACCACCAAACAAGGGTTTGGGTTTTTTCTTCACTTTGGTTGGCGTAGCGCCAGTGCGGCGGACTTGTGCCTTGGCCTCAACGATTGAACCTGCTTGTACTTCACCAGACATCTTTTTACCGTTGCGGTTTACACCACTCCAGCTATAAACATCCGGTTCTTTTTCTTTTTTTGCTGCCATAATTTTTCGCCCTTACAGTTGTTCCTATTGATGCTGAGCTTTGGTGACTCGGTTGACTTCAGACAGGCTGGTTAAACCATTGGCCGCTTTAAGTAGGGCTGACTCGCGCAAATCAGGGATGTTTTCCAGCTTGGCCTGCTCGGCAATTTCAATTGCGTTGCCGTTTTGCATAATGATTTTCGACATAGTTTCGCTGATGGGCATCACCTGATAAATGCCCACCCGTCCTTTATAACCATTGGTACAGTGATCGCAGCCTATCGGTTTGTACAAGATCATGTCAGCTCTTTGTTGTTCATTAAACCCTTGTTTATTTAACTCAATGGACGGCAACATTTCGGGCTCTTTACATAACGCACATAATCGCCTAGCCAGACGCTGGGCAATCACTAGGCTGACGGTGCTGGCGGTATTGTACGTTGGCACCCCCATATTGCTTAAACGAGTTAGGGTTTCTGGGGCTGAATTGGTATGTAACGTTGATAATACCAAGTGACCGGTTTGGGCTGCTTTAATCGCAATTTCGGCGGTTTCGAGGTCACGTATTTCACCCACCATCACCACATCCGGATCTTGACGTAAAAACGAGCGTAACGCTGCGGGAAAATCGAGTCCGGCTTTGTTATTGATATGAACCTGATTAATCCCGGGCAAGTTGATTTCTACCGGATCTTCGGCGGTGGAAATATTGGTTGCTTCGGTATTAAGAATATTAAGGCCAGTATACAAAGAGACGGTTTTGCCGGAGCCGGTGGGGCCGGTGACCAGTATCATACCTTGGGGTTGGGCTAGGGCATCGAGATAGAGTTTCTGTTGCTCAGGTTCATAACCGAGCACTTCAATACCAAGCATGGCACTGGATGAGTCGAGAATTCGCATGACGATTTTTTCGCCCCATAGGGTCGGACAGGTGCTGACGCGAAAATCGATGGACTTTTTCTTGGTGATTTTTAACTTGATGCGGCCATCTTGGGGCAACCGTTTTTCGGCGATATTTAATTTTGACATGACTTTGAGACGCGCAGATAAGCGGGTAGACAAAGTGATGGGCGGGCGTGCCACTTCATGCAAAATACCATCGATACGAAAACGAATTCGATACATTTTTTCATAAGGTTCAAAATGTAAGTCAGAAGCGCCTTTGCGAATGGCGTCCATGAGAATTTTATTGATATAAACAATGATTGGCGCATCGTCTTTTTCAACGCCTGGGTCGTCGTCGAGTTGATCGGTGTTTTCGAGTTCGAGTTCGCCAAATTCTTTAACATCAAGATCGGATATATCGAGGTTATCGTTATTGCGATCAAATACCCGCTCGATCACCGCCATCAGTTTTTGATGTTCAACCACGATGGGTTCGGTTTGCATACCGCTGTTAAAAGCAAAATCTTCGAGTGCCTGAAAATCAGAAGGATCGGCGAGCGCAACAAATGCATGGCGACCTTTTTTCGCCAGCGGCACAATCTGATGTTTGCGCATCAAACTTTCGGTGATCAGATCATCGGGGATGGTAGAGATATCAAAGGTATCAATATCCAGTAATGGAGCGGAAAAGGTCTTATAACAAAAGTTAGCGAGCGCATCTTGTTTAATAAAGTCTTCAGCAATCAGAAACTCCGGCATCGTGGCATATTCCGAAGCGTGTTTTTGGAGTCCTTCTTTAAGTGCTTGTTCATCAATCAAATTGGCGGCAAAAAGTTGTCTGATTAATGGACTGGTGGCGCTAAGGGTCATGCAACTTACCTGTGATGACGAATGAAATTTACTTTATACCATCAATAATGGCAGGTCAATCAAATCCCCTTGATATCAATACCTTGAGCAAAATGCGTTGTACTGCTGCACGCAGGCATTGCTACATCCCTGTAGCTTTACCTGCGTCGTGCTCCTGTCGGCATACTGCCTCCACTTCAAGGGGACTGAACGCTCCAGGTATTCGCCTTCCGTCCCCTTTCACCCTGCACGCAGGCATTGCTACATCCCTGTAGCAAAAAAAAACCTCCAAAGGAGGTTTTTTACAAAAACAGAGGATTAAGCCAAAATTAGCATAAACCTGCTGCAATACATGTACTGCCAGCGGTAGACCATGTGATCTTGCCATTGGCTAAAGTTGGGGTCAGGATATATGTTAAGCTACCTAAACCTGCAACACTGGTGGCAGTGATAACGCCGTTAAGGGTAACAACGCTGGTTAATTGTCCTGAAGCAGCTAAATCGATAACACCGTTAGAACCGCCATCTAAATCAACGAGTGCAACCCCTGTTTGGGCACCGATTTCAACGGCTGTTTTGGCAGCACTACTGGCTAATACTACTTCAGAAAACTTGGCTTTATTGGTATACGTTTGATAGGCAGGCAACGCAACAGCGGCTAAGATGCCGATTATGGCGACCACGATCATTAATTCAATTAGGGTAAAACCCTTTTGGGTGTTCTTGCGTAGATTGTTCATTTTACTCATTGATGCTTCTCCAACAATATATTGAATGTTATTAAGGGGCTAAATTAAGTCTGGTAGTTTCTGACGATTTTGCAATAAGAAATAACAATTAATTTGTTTTTTTTTGTTGATTTTTGTTTTTTATTTTTAAAGCTGCTTATGAATCAGTGGTTTGACGGTGACTTATTGATGAAAAGATTTTACATTTGTTCCACTCTCTTTTTATTGAGAGTGGATTTTATCACCGTAAAGTGATTGTTTTGTCGGATGTGGCAACGGCGTCCCGTCGTGAATGCTGTTGCTACAAATCTGTAAATCGCATCGATAAATCAATCGATTGAACATTTTTGGTCAATGCACCCACAGAAATAAAATCAACATTGGTTTGGGCATATGAGGCAATGGTAGAGATATCCATATTGCCGGATACTTCAAGTTTGGCTTTTTTGGCGGTGACCTTAACTGCTTGATTTATATCGGGAATAGAAAAGTTGTCCAGCATAATGATATCGGCACCAGCATCCAGAGCCTGTTGTAGCTCATCAAGGTTTTCGACTTCAACTTCGACCGATTTTCCGGGGAAATTTTGTTTGGCGGTGCTGACTGCGTTGCTGATGGAGCCACAACCGCCAATATGGTTTTCTTTGATCAAAAAGGCATCATATAAACCCACTCGATGATTATGGCCGCCACCACAGGTGACCGCATATTTTTGTGCCAGCCTTAATCCGGGTAACGTTTTTCGGGTATCGAGTAATTTGGTGGTGGTGCCTTTAAGTTCTGCGACATAACGGGCGACGAGGGTGGCGGTACCCGATAGGGTTTGAATAAAGTTTAACGCGGTGCGTTCACCAGTCAGTAAGATTCGGGTATTGCCTGATAGCTCGAATAATGTTGAGTTGGCGCTGACTTTATCGCCATCTTCAACCAGCCAGTGGATTTTGATGCTGGGGTCGAGTTGCCTGAATACTTCATTGGCCCATTCTTTACCGCAAAATATACAATCTTCACGGGTGATCACCCTGGCGGTTGATTGATTTTGAGGTGGAATAAGTGAAGCGGTAATATCGCCGCTATCTGGTGATTGATGATTTAAGTCTTCGGCGAGTGATTGTTCTACAGCGCGACGAATATCAGCAGCAAGAGGCATGGTAATTCCTAACGTTAAATAATGAATACAAAATGAGGCGTCGATCAAACCGTTTGTAGGCGGAGCATTTATGCCCGCTTGTTTAATATTGTCTGAGTGTCAGCTGGTTGCCCCGTTGGATGAATTCTAACTGTTTTAATGCACTCATTCCCAACAATATTTCATCCGATTTAAATCCCGGGCTGATACTGGCGTTGACATCGTTTAACACAATGGCCCCTAATTCGAGCGAATCAAGCCGGGTGGCATAACTGATGGCTCGGCCGTTGGCGGTTTGGCTATAAAATTCGCGCACTCGTTGCAGTCCAATTTTATCGGCAATGGCCTGAGGAATCGCCACATTGGTGGCACCAGTATCGAGCATAAAGGTGACGGGTTGGTCGTTGATAAATCCGTTGGCCACATAATGGCCCGCACGATTGCGGGTGAGTTTTACCGTGGGCACATCGTTCACTACCTGATGGTCTACTTCACTGTTGGGGTTCCAGTCTTTCTCAAGTTTGTCATTAAAAAACAGGGTTAGTAAAAATAACGCGCATACCCAGGCGATAATACCAAACGACTTGCCGAATTTTTTTTGCTCAGGATCCGATTGCATTAACACTCACTTATTGATTACTATCTGAGTTAATTATAACTTTTATTAAAGCGACGTAAATGTCTGATTTGTTACCAACCGCAACACCAGCCGTACAATCGAGTCAAATGGCTGGCCAAATAAGCGCTGGGTGGGCCAGCGGATGTGAAGCTCAGCCCAGTAGCCATTTTAATCAACGCCCTGTGGGTCATGAAATTGACTTATTGGTGATCCACAATATTTCGTTGCCGCCGGGTCAGTTTGGCAGTTCGGATATCACCGATTTCTTTTTGGCCAAATTAAATGTCGCTAAACACCCATTTTTTGCGCAAATTAAAGACTTACGGGTATCTGCCCATTGTCTTATTCGCCGTGATGGCCATATTGTTCAGTATGTCTCGTTTGCTGATAGAGCGTGGCACGCCGGGGTTTCTCATTTTGCCGGACGTGATAACTGCAATGACTTTTCGATTGGCATTGAAATGGAAGGCACCGATGATTGCCCTTACACCGATGAACAATATGCAGCTTTGGCAAGTTTGACCATGACATTGCGCCAGCAATATTCTAAAATCACCGACGACAGAATTGTTGGCCACAGCGATATCGCCCCCGGGCGTAAGACAGATCCGGGACCGGCCTTTGATTGGCCGCGGTATAAGCAGTTAATCAGCAAACTAGAAATTAACAATTAAAAAATGACCGTTATAAAGGATAGGTGATGACACTAATAACTTTACTGATAGTGCTGACGATAGAGCGGATATCGGCAACTGCGGATATCTGGCAGTTTCCTTTTTACTATCAGAAACTCAAAGACGTTGCTTTTAAACACATGGGTAACCCAGGTTGGCTTGATAATCAAGTAGCCCGCTGGTTATTGATTGTGTTGCCAGTGATTGTGGTGGCGTTTCTTAGTAGTGCTATGGATTGGCTGTTATTGGAATTTGCCTTTAATGTGCTGGTTTTACTGATCTGCATTGGCTGCATTAAACAGCGAAAATTGTATAAGTCTTTCCTAAATGCCGCCAAACGCGGCGATGATACCGCTGCCGATATTTATAAAGCCCAATTGTGCGGCATTATTCAGGCCACTTCTGAGCATCAACCGTCTGACGGCGCTGATGTTAATGGTGATGCTAATGATGAAAAAACAGCAGATAATGTTGAGCCGAACATGTCTGCTGAGGAATCGGTTGCTGATGCCATGCCTACGCCTGTTAATGGTCAGATAACCGATGCCGTTGAAGAAGAAAGACAAAGTGATGTTAAACAAGAAGCCGAAGCCGAACCTGAATTGGAGCCTTCAACTGCATCAACAATACCTGCTGATTGTGAAGGTTGTGGATTAGGTCAGAGTATTGTGTGGTTAAACTTCAGATATTATTGTGCAATTTTATTTTGGTTTGTGATTGGTGGACCTGCGGGTGCGGTGATGTATTGTATGGTCAGAGAAGCGACCGATGACCAAGATCAACAACTGCGTCAGGTATTGCCACAAGATCAGCTTAAAAAGATATTACATCTACTCGATTGGCTACCGGCCAGAGTCTGCTCGGCGGGTTACCTGCTGATTGGTAACTTCTCCCGCGCCGCTGGGGTTTGGGTCAGTTACCTGCTTGATTTCACTTCGCCTGCCAAAGCACTGGTCAGCGATATTGCCCAAGCCGCCGAAGTGATTGATAAGGATAGCGAAGGCAAAGCGGGTGAGGCTACTTGTATGTTGAAATTGGCTAAGCGTAACGTGTTGTTCTTTCTCGCGCTGGTGGCGTTGTTGACGCTTTATGGTGGTGTTGCGTAGGGTGCTTTCGCGTAGCGAAATGCGAGGAACGAGCAGCTCTGCGCACCATTAATGAGGATTTACGACTAACTTTTACTGGTTAGCACCGCTTGGTGGTCAATGGCGTCTATTGCGCTATCATCTGGCATGAACACAAACCCTTCCTCATCAAGGGTCTTGGCGGTCCTTTTCAACTTATCGCTGGGTTTGACTGTTGTCTGACACAGATGAATGAATTCATCAAATTGCTGGTTGTTCAGCACTATGTTGTTTAAAAGGCTGTTGGAAATTAACATCTTTGAACTCCTTCTTGTTCATACATCCATGAATCACAGCTAACAAAAAAGACTCCATGTATCAAGAAGATACAATGGAGCCGTTAAAGCTTTCCGTGATCCCTATTGTTCAGTGTTAGCTCAGTGATAACACTGTTTTGTCTGCGTCTTGCGCAGCGTCGTCCTCTGATTATCAACCAGTAAAGATTATAGTCAGGTTGGTAGACGACGGGAGGCGGGGTATATAAAGTCAGCCAAAGGCCATACTTGCAATCAGAACGATCCCGCTCTTACTAAGCGTAATTGTAAGTGATGGTTCCGCTAAGTACAATGGTGTTGGTAATAGCTGTGTTCAGTTTTGGCAATGAATGGTTATCTATAGTACTATTCAAGCACTTGTTTTGTTAAGAGGAGCGTCAAATGAACAAAGAAAGCGAAGAAGGTTTAGCAAAATTGAGACGCTTACAGCGTTTAAAAAAATTGGCCAAAAAACCAATCTAAAAACGCTTCTTTCGGAAGCGTTTTTTGTTGGTGGGATTTTTAGTCGCGCCTTCATTTAAATATATTGGTAATAGGTTTTTACAGTGTTTATCTTTCACGCTCGATGTCATCTAATGGTTTTACAGATCCGGTTGTTTAACTAACTAGTCGCTGGTATTACCAAAAGATCAGCATAAGAAGGGGTTGCATTGACTTGTTCGTGTTATGAAGGGAGTGGATACAATACGACAGGGATATGTTTAGCGTAATAGATAAAATCTTTATCAACAGTGAAAATATCCATCTTTAATCGATAAGCCAAGGCGCAGATAAGAAAGTCAATATGTGAGCCTTGGATGCCTTTCTGTCTGCATTGGTTATAAAATTCAGCTGCACAAATATAATCGATATCTATCACTGCTTCATCAGGAAAATAATCGAGTTTGTCTTTGAGTTTGTTGTATTGATTGAGATTACTGTAGCCTGATAAGACTTCTTGTCTGATTGGTCCTGCAATTTTTGCTCGGTCGGCATAAACCAACGCTGTGAGTTCATCGGTTATTGGTTGGTTTTTCGTTGACTTGCCTCGTAAAGCCAATGACCAGATACAGGTATCAACTAAGATGTTTTTCATTAACGACCTTGCTTATAATCGTAATCATCATCACAGGGCATTTTGCCAAAGAGCTCAATAATTTCAACCCGTTTATGTTTGGCGATAAATTCTTTAAGGGCTGCGTTAACTGTCTCTTTTGGGGTATTAAAACCACCAATTTTTAATGCCTGATCTAACAACTTACTGTCTAATGCCAAATTTGTTGTCATGGTATTCCACTCCCTACACATTGCATATAAGAAAAGTATAGCTGAAAAAGTGAGTCAGAAGAACCCCACCTTTCCCTATCTCTCACTTAAATGTGGCAATAATTGCTATCCTCAACAATACTTATCTCTCACGCTTTTAGCCCGTTATACCCAGAGGTAACGATGTCATCGATTGATTTTACAAATCCAGAGATTCAGCTGATAGTTGCTGGTATTTTCTCACTGTTGACCACACTCATTGCTGCATGGATACTCTCTTCATTCACCCGTAAACGCGGCTTTTTCACATCATTGTTAGGCCGGGCCAGGCAAGAGACAGGGCTTGAGAGTTATCAACAAACATTAAATGAAGAATTGCTGAAAATCTCTCACCCGTGGATGAAAGAAAATCAAAGCTTGCAGGACATTCTGGTCTCGGTCAATTTTGTTAAAGCGGGGTCAACAAGTAAGGAAGAGTTAGGGCTTTATCTCAGGCGCGCTTTTAAAGCACAACAAACGCCTCGAATTATGATTGTTGGTAAACCCGGGAGTGGTAAAAGTGTCGCGATGCGAATGATTGCCAAAGCGGTTTGGTCGGTGAAAGAAGATAATCAATTAGTGCCTGTACTGTTGACTTTCTCTGATTTAAAAACACTGCGTAACGGTGAAGACCTCGAAGCTAAAATCGTAGAAAAGCTTAAATACCATCAGTTTGAACAAGGTAAGCGCAATAAGCTGGATGCGCAAAACTTTGTTGACCAGCATTTAGAAAGCGGCAAGTTTGTGCTGCTGTTTGACGGTTATGATGAACTGGATAAAACCACCCGCGAAACCACGGCAGCATTGTTGAATGCATATTTGGGCACTCATCGGAATATTTCGGTGGTACTGTCTTCAAGAACTGGGGTATATGAGAGTGATTTGCCGTTTCAGCAGCTTAAGCTGCAACGGATTGATATGGCGCCGTTTACGCCTTATGCGGTGCTGCGTTTTGTGTCACTGTGGGAGTTTAAAGAAAACAAATCTGCCAATGAATTATTTGAGTTAATCAATGGTAAAGCGCATCTGTCAGAATTGGCGTCAAATCCGTTAATGCTCACCATTATTACCTTTCTTTATTCTATGCCTAAGTACACTTTGCCAGATAACCGGGTTGAATTTTATGAGCAATGTACTCGGGCTTTGCTTGAAGAGTGGGATAGAACTCAAAATGTCTTGCGAGCCAATCGATTTGAGTTTCATCAAAAGGTGGCTATTTTAAATCGTGTTGCTTTTGAGCATATCAGCCAAACCAGCAAAACCGATGAATTGATTCGTGACGAAAGTATTCACAATATCACCATTGAAGAAATGAAGCGCATGAGTTTGAAAACCAACGATTATCCGGTGATGAAAAACGAAATTGTTCTCAATTCTGGTTTGTTGCAAAGTATCCCGCCTAAAGAATTTCGTTTTCCGCATCGTACTTTTATGGAGTTTTTCGCCGCCAATTATATTGATATGAAAAAAGATCATCATGAAATGTTGCGCTTGTATCAGGCGGACCCTGAAAAATGGCAGCAAACTTTGCTGTTGTATATTGGCCTGAATAAAAAGGAAGAATCCGCCAAAGCGGTGTTGACCATGTTAAGGGATGAGTTTGTTAATAGCCTAGATGGTTCAAAGCCTAAATTGATGGTTTTTAATGCTTTAACTGAATGTGCCATTCCAGATTCGATGCTGGCGGATGAGATTCTTGATTTGGCTGAGCAATTTTTGACTGAACGTGATTTATCACCAGCGATTATTGAAGAGTTAGGTTTTATTGCCGCCAATCCGCGCTGGGCATACGGGCAAAAGGCTAAAGATATATTGTTGAGCTTATTACGTCAGGAAATGTCGGATGAAATGTTTCATAAGGTTTTAGTTGCTTTGTTGCGGAGTAAAGATGAAGGCACCAACGATATTGTGATCAAAAACTTGGAGCGGATTGGTTGGGTTGGTTTTTTCTCAAGTTTTGGGGAAGACACTAAAGGATTTGTCTATAAAGTGTTGGCTATAGAGTTATCTGAGCAGGATAAGCAGGACATTATCGAAGGGTTAAAAGACTCGGGTAAGTTGGATATTCTGGGGTCGTTGCTGATTGAAAATTCTGATATAGAGATAAAGCGGCTTGCAGCCTATGCTTTGTTTAGAATGTCAGGTCTTAAAGGGTTTTTCTCATATTTGGATGGGATTGAATTGGGGCTTTTATCTTCTAATTTGAAAGCACAGCTTGGTAACAAGTTTAACGAGTGGGGTTGGTCTGGGGATAAACTTCAAACAGATGCTGGCAAGCAAATGGCCATTTTGATTTGTGATTTGGCGGCGGATAGGATTAAGGCCGACCGGCAAGTGGTCGAGAATACTGATTTGGCTGAGGTTCATAATCGGTTTCGTTATTTGACTAATGGTTTTTTGGTTGAGAAAGGAGTGGTATTTCATGAGTTTAATTTGTTGGGGTTTGAAGCAGTTCAAAGGGCTTCAAAAAATGGGCTTAAAAGACACTGGGAAAAAAGAGTTGACCTTGAAGCATTATGGTATCAAAACTCATTGGTACTTTTAGTGGGGGGGGCTTGGGGTCTATCATATGACGAGTTTTTTAGTGGCAGTTGGCTTTGTTTATTATCAACTCGGATGGACATCGAGTGATTTTTATCAACAATATTTTGATGACTATACGGTTTGTTTGATTTTTTCTTTTTTCTCTATAGTTGTGATCTTGTGGGAATTCAGGAGGCGGTCAGTCGGAAGAGGGAAAGAGAAACTCACCGATAACATTGTGTTTTTACTTATTATATGTCCACTTGCACCATGGGGTTCGGATGAGGAGAATATCGATACGTTCTTAGTAAACAACAGAATTTTGATAATATCACTCTCTGTTAGACGTCAACTAACTTGTCCGGTCGGCGTCAATTAACTTGGCCGATTTTGTTTCGTGACTTCATGGCTTCTTTTTTACGGTAACTCTCTCCTTCGATTTGATAAATATCGGC
>JBLGCB010000058.1:0-24015 GCA_047617105.1 Phenylobacterium sp.
AACATTGGATGACTGCTTGGCAAAAACACAATTTTATCTTGAGCATGAGTTAACCATCAGCGGCTTTTTACTGAGGTATTCTGAGATTATCTACCCACTGTTAGTCCGTTATCTATATTTGATGGACAATCGAACTGAAGGGCTGCTGGATGAAAAAGCGTTTCATCACACGCTCACTTCCTGTGACTTCCATCAGCTGTATTTTATTGATAGCTGGAATGAATTTGAAACTGATATTGTTGCGTTAACCGCGCAATTGTCAGCAACAATCAGTGAAGATGGTTTGCGTCTTTTTGTCGACCGTATTGAACGAAAGGGGATAAACAAAACCAATAGCTACCAGTTTATTAACGGCCATACTTTGGCTAATAATATTGTTCAGCCCATCGTCAAAGCCATCAGAGATCAGTTAAAAAACGCTGAAAGAGACCGGATTAAAGAAAGTTTCGCAGGTCAGGATATTAAAACTAGAATTAATGAAATGCAGAACCATTTTAACACCAAATGCAGCTTCGATACTTTGGTGGCCAACTGTGAATTGAAGAAGCAAGGTTCTATATATCAGAGGGTTTGCTCACAGTTGGTTTCGCTGTCACAGTGATTGGTGCGCAATTGCGCACCGATACAAAAATCCACACCATTCACGCAGCAGCAACCTCTGGCACAGCCCCCGCCACCTCAAACCCCTTACGCTGGCTCATCAACTTAAACGCCGCTGGCACAAAGTAAAAAGATAACAAAGTCGTCAACACCGTACCACCCGCAATGGCCACAGCAAAAGGCGGCCAAAAGCCACCACCAGCCAATATCAGCGGTAAGAAACCGCCCACAGTAGTAATGGTGGTTGAGCTAATATGGCGAGCACAACTGAGCACTGCCTCAATGATGGCATCGTTATCGCCCTGCACCGCTTTATCATCAATTTTCAGCTCAGCCACAATCACAATGGCCGCATTGATCGCCAGCCCCATTAAGCCCAGCAAGCCAATAATCACGGTAAAACCAAACGGGTAATCAAACAAATAAACACTCAACAAGCCCAATCCAACCGATTGAAATGCCGACATAAAAATCAACGCGCTGAGGCGGAACGAGTTAAACGATAACACCACCACGGTGATCAATAACGTCACAATCACGCCGATACTGGCCATCAGGTTACCCACCGCATCATTACGTTTGGCCGACTCGCCGCCCATTTCCATCCAGTAACCTGCTGGTAACTGAAAACCTTGCTGATCGATCGCCTTGGTGAGTCTTTTAAGTACCGTTGAGGGCAATACCCCGGCACGAATATAACCTTCAATCACATTCACCCGGCTGCCATCTCGGCGCGGAATAGCCCCCAGTGACGGCAATACTTTTAACTCTGCAATCGCCGACACCGGAATAACACCGGACCCTGCGTCTGAGGTTAAGTTGAGGTTATACAAATCATGCACATCTTGGCGAGCTTCATTGCCAATACGCACTCTAATATCAATAGATTCAGTCGCTTCGAGAATGGTGCCCCCCTTCAAACCCTGTAATGATGTTTGTAATTGTCCCGCCATATCCGTTAAAGACAACCCGGCCAACTGGCCTGCTTCTTCATTCACTTCCAACCACACTTTAGGGGTGCCCGGCTGCAAAGTGGCCCGGCTATGCACCACATCTTTAGTCTCGGCGAGGATTTTACGTAAATCCAATCCCAGCGATTTCAGGGTGTCGAGGTTAGGACCAAATAAGCGGATTTCTACCGGGGCATGAAACGGAGGTCCCTGCTCTAGCTTACGCACCAGAATTTGCGCAAACGGCAGTTGATCATCCAGTTTTTGCTGTAACTGGGGGATCAGGCGGTTGGCGGCTTTAAAGTCGGTGGTGGTGATCATCGCCTGAGCATAATTTTGCGCGCCCTCTTTTCTGGCCATCAGATTGTAATAAAACGATGGCGCATTGTTACCGATAAACCAACGAATATCACTAATACCTTGTTCGCGTTCTAGTATTTGGGTGACTTGTTCTGTAACCGCTTGGGTGTGCAAAATGCTGCTTTGGGTCGGTAAGTTCAGTTCAATATGAAACATATCGCGATCTGACGCAGGGAAGAACTGCTCATCAAGCTGAGAGGCCAATAAAAAACCGCTCAAAGGCAAAATAAATACCAGCGCAATGGTGGTTCGCGGGTAATTCAGCACCCACTCTAAAGAACTTTTAAACCACGCCGCTAGGCTGTTTAATTGAATGCCCTGATGGTACCAACGGTTGGCACCAGAGGTATTCACTTTAACAAAACGTCCGGCCAGGGTAGACACCACCAGATGAGAAATAATATAAGAACCAATCAAGGAGAATATCACACTCAGGGCGATACCACCGACAAACTCGCCCGCAGGGCCAGGCATTAATACAATCGGCATAAAGGCCAAAATGGTGGTTAAAGTCGACCCCATCAGCGGCAACCACAGGTGTTTTAATGAGGCAACCACCGCATCCACCGCTTTACGTCCTTGTTGCATTCGTTGCTGGATGGTATCGGCCATCACAATAGCGTTATCGACCATAATACCTAACGCGACCACCAGGCCAGTCACCGACATTTGATGAATCGGCAAACCATAAAATTTCATCACGCTAAGGGTAAATAACACCGTTAATGGCAGTGAGAACGTCACCACCAGCGCCGAGCGCCAGCCCAAAGACACCAGTAATACCAGCGCAATTAACACAAAACCAATCAGAATATTCTCAACCAGTTCACCCAAGCGGGTATCGGTATAACTGTTCTGATCGAAGATCACTTCTAACGCCACATTGGCCGGTAATAATTGCTCGAATTGTTCAAGTCGTTGTCTAACCCTGCCCGTCCAGCGGTCGATACGTAACTGCGGCAACATGCGCGTGCCCACCACTACCGCCGCTTGACGATTGACCACCGCGATTTCCTGTGGTGGCCATTCAACCTGACGGCTAACGCTGGCAACATCACCAACACGGGTGATAAAACCATCGCTATCGTGGCGTAATGGCACCTGACGAATGCGGTCTACTGAATCCAGCGCGCCAGTTAGCTCTACTTGCATCTGATTATATTGATTGAATAATTGTCCGGCACTGACTTTGGCATCAGACGCTTTCACCCGCTGGGCAATGGCCGCCACTGACAGTTGCATACTGGCCACCCGTTGTGGATCGATTTCAAGCAAAATTTCTTCTTCGGGTTCACCATACAACTGGACATAATCAGTGCCGCTGACGGTGCGCAATTGGTTTTGCAACTCTTTGGCATAACGGCCCAACACCGCCAAATCCGCTTCACCGTCGCCAGTCCAATTAAGTGATAACAACATGGTAAAGGCATAACCCCGGTCATCATCAAGCCTGGGTACCGACGCATTGGCGGGTAACTCAGAGGCAACATCATTGATAAAATCTCTGGCTCTGGACCATATTGGTGCGGTCTCGGTGATGGTATCTTTTAACTGAATTTTCACCAGCGATACCCCAGGTCTTGAGGTCGAGCTTAGCACTTTAATTTCAGATAACTTACGCAGTTTGCTTTCAATTTTTTCACTGATCAACGCTTCGACCCGCTCGGCACTGGCACCGGGTAAGACGGTAAAAACACTGGCAATGCGATTGATGATGCGAGGGTCTTCTGTTCGTGGCAAAGTAGATAACGCGCCTAGGCCAGAGACGATTAAAACGATAATCATCAGGGCCAACAAGCGGCCATTTTGAATAAAGGCTTTTAACATTACTCAGTCCCCTTTTGGCTATTGGTGCTGGTATTGGCTGAGGAGAAAGTCGGCAGGGGAGCCGTTTTATCCATTGAGGTTTTGACCTGCTGGCCGGGTACTAAGCGCTGTAAACCGGCCGTTAAGTAACGTTCGCCATTGCTGACGGCACCACTGATATAAGCGGCCTTTTCGGTGGCATATAAAATCTGCACATTGCGACTTTGCAGGGTAAACAAATCACTGTTCGCTGCTGGCATCAGGGTATAAACATTCCATAGGCCTCGCACACCATCGGTTAAGGCACTCATTGGCACCCAATAACCCGTTTGTTGATATTGCTGAGGTAAGTGTAAATACGCCAATTGACCATTAATGGCTGTAGCCTCTTGCGCTTGTGCCTTTTGATCTAGGGCCAAACGTAATTGCACAGTGCGGGTGGTCTGACTGACATCCTGCCCTTTGGTTAATAAGCGCGCATTAAACGTCTGTTGACCAATACTCACCGACAAGGTTTGCTGCACTTTAAGCTGTTGCAGTAACTGCACTGGCACGCCGACTTTGACTTCGGCGGCACCAGTTTGCAAGATTTTTAATGCCGCCGTGCCTGCGCCAATCACTTCGCCTACGGTAATAAAACGTTTGCTGATCACCGCATCAAACGGCGCATATAAGGTCGATTTATTGATCCGCAACTGATTGGCCTGCAAACTCGCGGCAATACGTTGTTTACCCGCACGCAAACTTTGTTGACTGGTTTCGAGTTCATCCAAGGTACGTTGTGAGGTAAAGGCTTTTTGCTTGAGTGCGCGACTTCTTTGCAAATTGGCTCTGACCAAGCTCAAATCCGCTTCGGTTTGCGCCAGTTGCGCCAATAATTCTTGTCTGTCGATGCTCAGCAGTTCGGTATCTTGTTGCGCCAATACCGCCCCTTGTTTGACGGTATCTCCTTCATCGACCATCAACGCCGCCACTTTGCCATTTTGCTCAAAGCCAATGCTGGCATCCTGCTTTGATACCACTTTACCGACAAATTTGCGTTGGGCGCTGTAGTGTTGCTGTTGTTGCAGCACATCACTTTGCGCCTGATGATAATAACGCTGCTCTGTTGGCAATTTAGCCTCAGACTCACTACAACCACTGGCCACCATCGCGCTAAGCAGCACTATAATAAGTCCCGGCAGCGAAGGAGCGGCTAAACGTCGGGTCATCATCGAATCAATAAAAGTGTTCATAGCAAAACTCCGTAAATGTCATACCAAACTGGACTGTCCATTCTATTTCAATAAAACTGGACTGTCTAGTGTGATTTTGATAAAACTGGACTATCCGGTCTATTTTTTTTATGATGATGGCCATATCCTATTGCTGCCCCAGACTTAAAAACCAATATCTAGAGGATCATGATGAGCAAACCACGTTCAAAGAGTGAAGAGAAACGCCAAGCGATCACCGCAGCAGCTACCAAATTATTTACTGAACTCAGTTTTTCTCAAACCAGTATGGACAAGGTCGCCAAAGAAGCCGGAGTATCAAAGCAGACGGTATACAGTCATTTTGGCAGTAAAGATGAGTTGTTTGTCGACACCATCAGTCAAAAGTGTGCCGCCCATAAGATGGACGATTTGGCCAGTCACAAGCTGGATGATCCCGAAGAAGCCCTGCTCACCATCGCCTTTAGCTTTCTCGAATTAGTGTTATCAAAAGAAGCAGTGGCGATGCATCGGACCTGTGTCGCCGAATCAGAATCCTATCCCCATGTATCACGGTTGTTTTATGCAGCGGGTCCCAAAAAAGCGCTGAGTGAGGTCACCAAATGTATGGCTGAATTCAACAAACGCGGTTTATTAAACATCCCTGAACCCCGTTTTGCCGCGGTGCAGTTTATTGCGATGGTAAAAGGTGAAATTTGTATGCAGACTGACTACAACATTGAGCAGCGTGTTGATGACGAGACAGTAAAGAATTATGTGCATCACAGTGTGGCGATGTTTTTGCGGGCTTATGCGGTTTGAGTAAAACCACCAAATCATAGAAAGAAATACCAGAAACTTCCATATACTGGAAGTTTCTGGTATTTTATATCTAACGTATCTATCTGCAAAGTGACATCTCGTGCAAACACTCACCAATCAACTGCTGGAATTAGGCTTAGCCAATCGATTTTTAACAGACAACCAGCTAACACGTTTAATCGACGGTAGTCCACAACGTCGATATCACCTAGTGAACCGAGCAATGAAAGCGCAAGAACTCATTCGCTTGCGCCGGGGTTTATACACACTGTCTGGCAAATACAGAGATAAACCCTGCCACCCCTATGCCGTCGCTCAGGCAATGACCCCCGGTAGTTATGTCTCTTTTGAAACGGCTTTATCTTATCACGGTTGGATCCCCGAGGCCGTTTACACCACCGCCTCCGTGGTGTCTAACCGAAAATCAACGCAGCATAATCATGAGACCATGGGAAAGTTTACCTTCCATCCCCTTGCCATCCACAAAGGGCATTTTTTGGAGTTGGTAGAACATACCCGCCTCGGTGATCAGAGCGTATTAATGGCCATGCCTGCTCGCGCGCTGATGGATCTGGTCTGCTTACGAAAAATCGACTGGCAAGGACTTGCATGGATTGAAGATGGTCTGCGGATTGAGCCTGAAAGCTTGAGTAACATTGACAACGAACAAATCCAAACGCTGAAAACTGTATACAAACAACAACGAGTCCAGCACTTTTTAAGCCAGCTGGCTTTGGCACTTGATTTGGATATTGACGCTTAGAAATGGAATAAAAGATACAAAAAAGGACACACACGATTTAACTCTACCCTAGAATCAAATCGTGTATGCCCTTAACAAGAGGCTCTCCAGTCAGTACATAACTAACCGTTAAGCCTAATGATTAGCTGCTGATTACAACCTTAGCAATACTGATAATACATTTGGCAAATATAGTCGATTTCGTTCTCAAAACAATCGACATACCAGTTATCACAGCGGTTAAAGCCATCTCTAGGACCAGCATTCACCATACCTGACAAACCGATACCCAGACCAATAACCAAAAGTACTTTCTTTATTTTGTTAATTTTCATTATATACAACCTTCCTAATTTACATAATTAACGAATAATTGAAGCTGGTAACGCCCGACCCAATCACGGATCGCAACCATTTACACGCTATAAAGCATAATAAGAGACGATTGCGATGGTCAGAGAGTTTACAGGATTACAATTATTTTACTAGTCCTTAACAAAAAAATCATCGTTAGATAACGCCTCTCTCCTACCGATAACGATAGAAACCGCCCATCACGATCTAATAAACTATGCCAAAACCCCCAGGAAAAGCTAAAAATACCTACCAATAAAATCCTGACAGCGGTGTCAGGTCATTACTAAGAGATCCGATGAATCATGACAGCGATGTCAGGTCATTGTTAGGAGACTTAAAAAATTTAACAACATGAATTAACACTTGATTAAGTGTCTAATTTTACTTATGATGATTACGCGTATGACAAAGTCGACGTATATCTCAATAAAAGAAAAGATTAAATTAAGGATGTAGAAATATGAAAAGTTCAATCAAACTAAAAGTAGCCGCTATGGGTTTAGCATTTGGTATTGGTATCACGAATGCGAATGCGTCAGGTCCACTTTGCGAGAGCATGTGTGATTCATGGGCATGGTCTGCACAACAAAGCTATTGTGCGTCTATCCGTGCAGGCTCTGCTTGTGCTAGCAGCGAGCCTTTGCATGATGTTTATGTGCAACAGTGTTTGGCCAACTGTAATTCATAAGTAAAGTAGGCGAATCACTGTTTTAATAAGTGATTTGCCCATTTGTTCATATCATCCATTTTCAGGATAACTTAGATTCAAGTAATAATTAAGGATGAATCCCCGAAGTACAAGCGGCATCAAACTGCCAAACATGCCAGTCACCGGCGTTATCAGGAAGTTCCTTTTGAGTCCACCACTGTGCCTGGTATTTCGCATCATTATAGACCACGACATCACCACGTTTATAAACCTTATCATCTTGCCAGCGTGGCAAATTGGCACATTCACCTTGCGTTGAACTTGAACCATACCAGCTGGTCGTCACTTCAGGATAGTCACCAACGGTGGCAACAGATTCAGGTGTCATAGAAGTATTCGCTTGCTCATGCGCCGTCCATATACGTTCTTGAGCCTGATGGCATACCTGACAAGTCATGGTGTCATCACCCCACTTATGACGCGCAGATGAAACCATCACCGGATCATCGGATGGATCGCCATTGTTCCAAAGTGCTGCCATTTCCTGCATATTGTCTTGACGCATCTCCCACAAAGGCTGCCCCATAGTCCACTGTGAATATTGCAGCCCCGGGATTGAATTTAATGTCAAAAAAGCCTCGGCCATATCAAACTGTCCGGCTTTAATAAAGAAATCTACCGCACCCAGAAAAACACCTAGGATGTTAAAGGAAAATCTAGGGTCATCGTTACAAGGTCTCATATCAAGCCCCGCTTGACACTCATTGATAGAGTTCATCCAGTTCCCCAACGCCTGGCCAAATTGTTCAGGTTCTGAGAACGCCAAGCTCCCCACGGTAAACATGTGGAATGTGCTATTGACGTTGTACCAAACCATATGCTCGGCATCTAGAACTTTTTGTGAGGCTTCATCGCCATGGACAGAAGCCAACCAACGTCGTGCTGGCACAGACCAACCACCAAGAATAGAAGACAGTCTCAAGCGTTCATTGTTTTGCGGGTCTTCAAGCCAAGCCAATTCCAGTTCTTCTGCCATCGCGATGACTTTAACCCCAAAAAAACTACTCAAAATGAAGTGATGCAGTACTGACGAGTCAGCATAGCTGGCTTCGCCGCCCACCCATAAGGTTGAGGCAGAGGTAAATGCCGCGGTCATCACATTGGCCGGATCATTTAGCAATGCGGTTAACAAACCTCTTTGAGAGATGTGGCGATTAGATTCTGTATAATTAAAGGCTTCGATATAGACAGCATGTGACGGGTCTTCTTTGACGTGAAGCTTTTCATCAGGGAGCAAAGCTGCGTGTAATACACGATCGTTTTTACGTCGGGCAGAAGTGACCCAGTTTAGTGCTTGCCTAGCGCTTGTTGCCTGCTTGGCGCTTTTGTCTTGGGTTAGGTCATTCACTCGGTTTAAGAAATACGATGCCAGGATACTGTGCTTCAATGACAGAGCATTGGCCGGGCTGTTTAACATTGAATGGGTTAAATGATATATCGCGATGAATTTGATCAACCGAACATCTTTGGGTGCGTCTAAATAAGCAGCAGCAATGATTGCTTCAAACTCGGTAATATCAGGTGCAGCCGCATTCGGTAATTCGAAAATATAATTCACTTGCCCTGATGCCGACACATTGGTATCTGTACTGGGTAGTGATATCGCGCCAAAACTCTGACCCAAACTCTGACCCAAGCTCTGACCTAAACTCTGGGCTAGCGTGGCATTATTGACCAGCACTGGGTGGTTAAGCAAATCATTAAAGTCGCTTAACGGGATCTTTAAATCATGATAATAAAAATCACTTTGCGCATAACTCTTTGCGCTGACTGGATTAATTTGTCCAGTATTGGCAGTAGACGCCTGAACATTCAAGCTGGTGCAGGCAAGCATACCTGCGACTAAATAAGGGGTAAACTTCATCTTTTGTTCTCTTTATGTTTTGTTTAAATTATGGTTTATTCCGTTAGGACTGTTTCTAATTCGTTTGCAAACTCAGCCATCGCAGCGGTTAATGCTTCACCGATTTGATGTACGGTTGCTCTTTTATAAAGCGCATCAGAGTACGACAGCTGAAATTTCACCCTACCGCCTTCAATAAAGGCGATGACTAAAAACTTCCATTTTCTGCTTAACGCACCATCACGCCAAATTTGGTGATGATTCACTTCGTCATAATCAACGTGGCGAACAACACCAGCTGGAAAAGCTTCAATGTCATCAGTACCATCGATAATATTTAACGCCACCTCAGGCACCGATATCCCCTCAAACAATGCCGCCATCTCCGGTTTTTGCGGCATATACTTGAGCACAGAGTAAGCGTGCATAAATTGACTCTGAACACTCAGTTCTTGCTCGATGGATTGTGCATAAGCGATAGGGTCTGCATCGGCTGAGCTTTTTAAGGCTGAGTTTAAGGTTGAGCTAAACGGTGCGACATACATATCATTGAAAAAGCCCACTAGACGCGCGCTGTTGATGCCCAGTTCTAGGTCTTTACGACCATGGTGATGCATCGCAACATTGACCATTTCACTGCCAGACAACCGAGAAAACACTTTGACAACCGCCGCGACAACCGCCGCCCGAACCCCAAAACCACCATTAAGGCTATTCTGGTTAAGGCAATCAGTGTGCTGTTTACTCAGGAAGTGTTCTGTATGTTGACTGCTGTTGGCGCAATTTTTTCCACCTTCATAATCCGTTGCCAATGTCGCGGTACACCTCCAATCAAGGCGGGCAATACGTTGGTAATGCTGCAACACCTGTTCAGATTGTGAGTACTCCAACAGTTTACGGGCATAATCACTCATTTTGACCGTTTGGGTCGGTAATTGGGCGACCTGACCAGCTTTTAGCTGTTCATATATGGCGATAAAATCTTCCACCAAAATACGTGACGACACATCATCAAAAAATCCATGGTGAACGGTAAAGGCCATGTAAGCACCGCCATCGATATCAATCCATGACAGCTGGATAGGCCGATGTTTTAATGAGATCACCAACTGAATATCTTTAAGACAACTGGCCAGTGATGACATGTTGTATTTGTCTGATGAGGCGGTGATCCGCTCATAGGGCAGTTGATCAGCAGTGCTGTGCACCGTACTGAGCAGTGGCTGCTGGTCGAGATCAATCCGGCTCTTTAAACCATCGTGATAGTTAAGCAATAACTCAAATGCCTTAATGATCAGCGATTCAGAGAAATATTCTGGCTCAATTTCAAAAATAAGATTGGCATTCCAGTGATTGATATCCCCTTCTTTGCCATTACCAGTGGCCAGTTCAAGCATTTCCAACTGGCTCGGCAATAAAGGCATAGACTGCGGTGAATCTGAGCCAAGATCATCAAGGGTTTGATAGCTGGAGTGTTTACTCTGAGCGAGAAATTCACTGATGGTCTGATTTTCATGTAACTCTTTAACACTGACAGCATAACCAATATTACTCAGTTTTGACGCCAGTTTAATCAAGGTCAGTGAGTCTCCGCCAAGGGCAAAGAAATTATCACTAATGCCAATACGCTCAGCACCCAGCAAGTCTTGCCAAATAGCACACACTTGCGACTCGCTATCATTACCAGGAGCAATGTATTGAACTTGCTGGCTTGACAACTCTGGCTGTGGCAACGCCTTGCGGTCTGTTTTACCGTTCGGTGTCACCGGGAACGCATCCATCAGCACAAAAGCCGCGGGTATCATATATTCCGGCAGTGATTGCAGCAGTTGTTTGCGAACCAGAGCAATATCAATCTCATGACCATCAGAGTCTGCCATCAAATAAGCAATCAGGCGTTTTTGCCCTTGGTTATCTTCACGGGCAATCACCACGACATTGCCGATATTGTCCAGTTTGGATAACTGATATTCAATCTCTCCCAGTTCGATGCGAAAGCCGCGTATTTTCACTTGGGTGTCGATGCGACCTAAACAGACAAAATCGCCATTGCTTAACTGGCGTACCAAATCGCCAGTACGATAGGCACGGACACTGAGCTGTCCTGCACTTTCGTCGCTTTTTTCAACCCGCAGTTGAGTATATTTCTCGGCCGTCAATTCGGGCTGATTTAAGTAACCACGCGCCAAACCGCCACCAGCGATTAACAGCTCGCCAGCGGTACCTACAGGCACCTGTGTTAGGCTGTCATTGACCACGTAAAACTGCACATTTTCTATCGGCCGACCCACAGTGATATCGGTGTCAGCGCCCTGAAGCGCCACTGATGCCCAGACCGTGGTTTCGGTCGGACCATACATATTCCATAGTTCAGCGCTAGGATTTTGGCTTAATGCCTGTTTTAACATCGGCGTTAACGCTTCGCCACCGGTCATCATCTTAAAGTTATCTGGCACTGTCCAACCGCTGTCGAGCAACATCTGCCAAGTCGCTGGCGTGGCCTGTAAACAATTGATATGGTGCGAATCTATCAGCCTACGCAGTTGTCGCGGACTGGTAGCGGCTTCGATAGGGGCAACAATAATACTGGCACCCGTGACCAACGGCAGGAAAATTTCCACGGTGTGAATATCAAACGACAACGAAGCCAACGACAGCATGGTATCACTGGCAGCACAACCCGGCTGGGATATCATCGAGTGAGTAAAGTTGGCCAAAGTGTCATGTTCTATCATCACGCCTTTAGGATCACCTGTGGTGCCTGAGGTATAAATGATATAGGCCAGCGCGGTTAAATCTGCTGCTGGTAAACCCGCCTTGCCTTCGCTTAAGTGGTGTAAACGGCTTAACTGATCGAGGTCATCTAAGCTGTCTAGGGTGATCAGGCTGGGACCTTCAAGGTTTAATCCGGCTTTGGTTTGACTCTGAACGATAACAATCGACGCCGCTGAATCTTCAAGCATGTAATTCAAACGGGCAGTAGGATAGCTCGGGTCCAGTGCCACATAAGCACCACCCGCTTTATGGATGGCCAGTAAAGCAATAATCATCAATTCACTGCGTTCAACACACAAACCTACCAGCGTGTCTTTGCCAACGCCTTGCGCCATCAGGTGATGTGCCAGCTGATTGGCTTTGGCATCAAGCGATTGATAGCTAAGGGTTTTATTGTCAAAAGTGACTGCACTGTGGTGTGGTGTCAATGCCGCCTGACGTTCAAAGTCGGTATGTATCGGCAGACGTCCCTGCGCAGAAACGGCGGTATCATTACCCGTTTCAATGGTGGTGATATCCCGCTTAGTCAACAGACTCAAGCCATTGAGAGCCAACTCTGGCGATTCAATCACCTGAGCGAGCAGCTTGGCAAAATGCAGCGCCATACCACTGATGGTCGTGGCATCAAAAATATCGGTGGCATATTCCCACGATATCGCCAAACCCTGGTCAGATTCGACCATATCCAGCATGATATCGAATTTGGCACCAACATTCGCTGGTTCAATCGCTGAACTTTCGATGCCGGGTAATCTAGAATTGGCTTCAACATTATTGTGCAGCGCAATCATGATCTGAAAAATCGGTGATAAATTGGTTTGCCTGTCTAATTGCAGCAAATCAAGCAAATTTTCAAATGGGGCCTGCTGGTGTTCCCAAGCATCTAACAGCGTGGTTTTGCTTTGCTGTAATAACGCGGTGAAACTGGGTTGAGCACTTAAGTCGGTGCGCAAGGCCAGGCTATTGACAAAAAAACCGACCAAAGGGGCTAACTGCGGATGCTCACGATTCGCAATGGGCGTACCAATGACAATATCTTGCTCATTAGACAGTTGACCAACCAAACCCGCAAATGCCGCATGTAATAACATAAACAAGGTGCAGCCATTGGCCTGAGCCAACTTATTTAGCGCGGCGGTGGTGGCTGCCGACAATTGCTGATTTATCCTCGCGCCCTGATAACTCGGCACACTCGGTCTTGCTCTGTCTAAAGGCAAAGAGTGTTGCACAGGAATACCCGCCAACTGCTCACGCCAATAGGCCGTAAGCGCTGTGAGGGTCACATCATCAAACGTCTGGCGTTGCCAGCGTGCAAAGTCAATATACTGAATACCCAGCTCAGCCAGATTGGCCTTACGCCCCTGCAATAATGCACAATAGTTTTCAAACATTTCATCGCACAGAATATGCCTCGACCAGCCATCAGCAGCAATATGATGAATGGTGAGCAACAATGCACTGTCATTATCGCCGCAATGAATCATCACCCCACGAACCATTAAATCTGCCGATAAATCAAATGGGGTTTTGCTCTCTTCAATAATCAGCTGATTGAGATCTTGTTCAATCTTGTCGCTGTTTGAGATATCAATCAAAGACAGCTCAAAAACACTGTCTTGATTAATTGTCTGATAGAACTCGCCATCTTCATCACTGCGGTAATTGGTCCGCAAAATTGAATGTCGCTGACAAATCTGTTGAATCGCTTCGGTCAACAATGGAATATTGAGCACGCCATTGAGCCGAAATGCAGTGCCCAAATTATATTCAACGCTGCTGCCATTAATTCTGTCGAGCAACAATAATCGTTGCTGAGCATAAGATAGCGGTGCCCTATCCAGCGGCCCTGACGTTATGGTTGAATCTAACGCCGCCATAGCGCGCGCTTTGGCTGAGCTATTTTTTGCCTCAGCCAAATAAACAATTAAATCGGCTTTATGGTCCTTTAACAGTGTAATAGTCGAGGCTGAAATTTCAGCCCCGGCGTGAATATCGATGCCGCCTTGTTCATTTAAAGACAGCGAGATATTCTCACTGAGGCAGTGATGAATTAAATCGACAATCTTCATATGCTGACCTTGATTTTCTGATCATCTTTAACCACTGCAATATCTACTTGTGCCGTTTTCTCTTCACAGTTGTCTGCAAACATGCCCAGAATATGATCTGTAATTGCCGCCACATTGGGATTTTTCAACACTAGGGTGCCAGGCAATTGTATTTCAAGCGTGCCTTGCAGGCGGTTTTTTAAATCCATGCCCATCAGGGAGTTAAGACCATATTCAAAGACATTGGCATTGGCTTCGATGTTTTCAGCACTATCAAGACCAAGTACATCGGCGAGATACTGAATCACTTTATCGGTTAATAGCTGCTTCTTGTCTTCACCTTCGCTTTGCTTAAACTGCTCGAGGAAATTATCGTTGACAACGTTGTCATTTTGAGCAAAAAAACCACTAAACACAGTTGCTTTATCTGGGCTTGGTAATTGGTTAAAGATTTTTGACCAGTCGAGGTCGAAAACACCGGCTTGAGGGATAGCGCTGGTCATCAGTCGTGACATTGCGGCAAATCCTTGCTCAGGTTTAAGGGCAGCCATGCCCGCATTGTTCATGCGTTTGATATCTTCGCTGGCGAGATTAGCTGCCATACCGGCTTCAGCCCACGGACCCCAGTTAATTGACAGACCCGCTTTACCCGTGGCACAACGGTAATGACACAAGCCATCCATAAAGGCATTGGCGGCGGCATAGTTACTTTGTCCGGCCCAACCCACCACCGCGGCGATAGACGAGAAACAAACAAAGAAATCTAACTCAAGGTGTAGGCTTTGCTGATGTAAATTCCAACTGCCGAGAATTTTAGGTGCCAATACGCGGTTAAACTTCTCCACCGATTGCTGCGAAATCGTCGCATCATCGAGCACACCCGCAGAGTGAACAATACCACCCAGCGGATAACCGCTGTTTTCGATGTGGCTAATGACCTTCTTCACCTCATCGGCTTTGGTCACATCGGCTTGCAGACACTCAACTCTGACACCAATCGCTTTGACTTTATCAATGGCTGCCATAGCCGTCGCATTGGGTTTACTTCGACCAATCAATACCACCGATTGTGCGCCGCCTTGTGCCAACCAGTTCATGATTTCTAAACCAAGACCGCCAAGGCCACCGGTGACCAAATAGCTCTTATTTGGCCCAATCGTCTGTGGGTCGACCGCTTTTAGTGCGCTGACGGCATTGTTGGTACTGCTGGCATTAAAATCGAGGGTGATATTATCTTGCTGCTCATCGGCTTTGAGGTAATCGGTAGCAGCTTGCAATTGCTCTAGGTCAAACACTTTGCCCGCTGGCACTGCAAAGCGCTTGTTTGCTGGTATGCCCAACAGTGTATCGGCAACTTGTTGTGGACTATGTGTCAACAACTGAGCCAGTGAGAACTTGTAATAAGTACTGTTCTGTTGTGCCAGTGCCATTAACAGTCGTGCATCGCTATCATTTGCACCTTCACTTTCACCTGCGAGGTCGACAAAACTTGCACAAGATTTTAGCCGCCCGGCTGCTCGGATTGCGCTGCTGTCAGCTGCGAAGTTAACCACCAAATCAAAGCTTTGTTGTGCAACCATCTGGTCAAAAGCCGCCAATTCACAGACTTGCTTAAGTCCCAAGCCTTGATAGTCGTCTGGGTTGCTGCTGCTAAGATAGACATTCAATCCCAAATCAACCGCGCCAATGGCCAAGGCTTGGCCCTGATTGCCATCAGCGCCGTGGGCACCGTGAATATAGACATTTTGCTCTGCGTTCAAAGCAGCTAACTGGGTCAAGATATACTGGCTACTCACGCTGGCAGCTAAATCAATTTGTTCAGAACCATCGACGCTGACGGCCATCGCCGCGTTCACGGTAATGGTTGAAGCTGGTGCCGCTAAACTGATGGTAACAATGCGGTCACCTGTTGTTAGGGTGCTTACCGTTTTACCACATTCAATCACGGTACCTGTGTACTGGTGTAGTGTACTGTTCATGCTTGAGTTTTGTAGCTGGCTTAAATTGACATTGGCGCGCTCAACTTTAACCCTAATATCATTATCTGCCAGTGCAACGCTATTGGTATCAGCAACCAACAGCTGTAGCTTTTTGTCCATAGACAACACAAAGCCTTCACTGACCTGAGTAATATGATGCGAATGCTGCGCCAAAGTCGTTTGCTCACAACGGGTCAAACGGTTAACAAACCGCTGCTGCTGACGTAAGGCGATTTCTTGCTCAAATTCATCGCCTAAGATTTCATCGGCCAATGACAGCACTTCAGCACCGGCCACTGAGGCAGATAAATCGACCAAACTGACTTTATATTCAGGATGCTCTGAGGCCAATACTCGGGTGAATCCCCACAGTGCGGCCTGATCAGGTCGTGGCAGGGTTTGCTCTGTTTCAAGCTGATGGGCACTTTGGCTGACCACCACCAAGCGCTGACTGTTTTTCCAGCTGACATTATTCACTGCCTGAAAGACTGACAGCGGCGTGATGCTGGTATGGCGACAAGCTGCCATAATGTCATCAACAGGTTCAAGGGTAATGTCCGGGTTGTTCAGACCCCACATATAGACAATACCTTTGCAGTTATCCCCCATAATGGCGAGTGTCTTTTCTAGCAGGTCCAATGCGGCATCAGAATATTCTAGGTAAATGACCGATTGATTTTTGACTTCTAATACTGACTTTAACCGTGGTGCCAAGCCCTGACTGTCAGCGAGGACAAGCCATTCGCCTGGTGCGTTTTCAACGCTTTCAACAGCATCACTATCGACAACAACGGCTTGTTCGGTTTTATTCCACTGGTAATTGTATACCACGTCCAATTCGCTGTGATCGGTTGATTGACCGGTGTTGTTGGCTTTAAGTTCAACCCCACTCATCTGAATCAAGATTTCACCCTGCTCATTGCAGATGGCCAAATTGCCTTTGAGATCATGCTCATTTCTAAATATGGTCTGCAAATAACCGTAACACTGATTACCCGGCTTGCTGAAATATTCCAAGCGGTCAATTTTCACTGGCAGAAAAGAGCTGCTAATGGTGGGGAACAAACTTTGGAATACCCCGTCCAGAATCGCCGGATGCAGTATATAATCGTCAAGTTCAGCGATAGTGCTGTCATCGAGGTTTAATTTCACCAATGAATCCAAATCATTAAACCAGCACTGACTGACCATCTGGAAACGTTCGAGGTAATTCAGCCCAAGGCTATGACAATGCTGGTAAAAGGCGGTTTTATCAAATTGCTTTGGCAACTCGGCAATAAGACTGCTGATATTCAGCGCTTTACTGGCACTGAAGTGATTATCATTGGCAATAAAACCTTCGCTGAAAACACTCCACTGCGGCTTACTTTGATTAGGCGCACCGCTTTGATCCAGCGCACTGATTTGGAACTGACCACTGTGTGGATGCAGCACGGTTTCAATGGTTTCGCTGTTTTCTTTACTGAGGAAGAAAGCCCGTTTGAATTCAATGTTCTCTAGGCACATGCTCGGTGATTCTGGCTGCTGTTGTTGGGCAACTGTCAGCGCCATTTCAACATAAGCGGCACCAGGATAGATGATATCTTCACCCACTTGGTGATCGGCTAGGTAACTCAGTTCTTCAAGGTCGAGATTGTTTTGCCACAGGTTTGAAGTCGAGATTAACTTTCCACCCAACAATGGATGTTGACTTTGACCAAATGCACCGCGTTTTTGGCTATTGTTTAGACGGGCCGCTTGTACATCTTCATGTTCGCTCCAAAACGTTTCATGTTGCCAGCAATACGTCGGCAATGGCACCATTTTGACTGGCTTGTTATAGGCTGTTGACCAGTCGAGCTTAAGCCCTTTACAGTGTAAAGATGCCAAGGTATTGGCGAGCATCAGGTTATCGTTCTGACCACGTTTAAGGGTTGGAGTGACACTATAGTTCGACTTTTGTTTGATATTGGCTTCAATTGAGCTAGACAGCACGGCGTGCGGCGCGATTTCAATAAAATCAACAAAACCATCGTGTTGAATTTTTTCGATGGCGACTTTAAACAGCACCGGGTCACGGACATTGTCGACCCAATATTGTGCATCCCAATCGCTGGTGTCTGTTAGTTTACCCGACACCGTTGAATACAAAGGAGTATGCGCAGGCAGCACGGTTAAACCTTTTAAGGTCTCAAGCAGTGCAGGTTTAAGCTGATCCATCACTGGGCTGTGATAAGGCACCGCCACTTTAAGGAAACGGGCAAAAATGCCTTTATCATCAAGCTGGTCACAAATCGATTGCAGACAATCGGCATCACCCGACAGGGTAATGGCATCTTCGCTGTTAATCGCACCAATAGAAACCTTGTCTTCTACTCCAGCCAAATAGGGCTTAAGCGCTGCTTCGGTCAGCGCAACGGCCAGCATACGGCCCTGCCCTTCGGTGGTGTGTTGCAGTTGGCTGCGATGATAAATCACTTTTATCGCATCATCAAAACTCAATGCACCGGCGCAATAAGCAGCGGCAACTTCACCGGCGCTATGGCCGACAATACAACCCGGTTTAACGCCCCGGCTGGCCAGCAATGCCACCAAAGACATTTGAACCGAGAAAATCGCCGGCTGGGCAACTTGGGTTTGATGAATTCGATCCGCTGATGTGCCTGCCATCGCGTCGAGTAGCGACCAGCCGGTATAAGTTTGTAGCGCCTGGCTACAACGGTCCATCATCGCTTTAAAAACGGCTTGCTCGGCATAAAGTGCCATGCCCATTTGTGGCCAAGTGGTGCCCATGCCAGAGAAAACAAACGCCAAAGGCGCTTTTCTACTGCGGGTGCTAGGTCCATGAACGTAAGTTGGTGCTGGTGTCTCAGCAATAAAATCATCGATAGCCGCAGCCATATCAGTATGGTTAAGCCCATTCACCACTAAGCGATGTTTAAACTGCTCACGGCTTGAGGTGGCGCTATAACAAATATCAGCCAGCTTAAGCGTGTCTTTGTTATCCACCAAAAAGCTTTTATAGTGTTCGGCCTGTTGTTTTAGTGCATCGGCTGTTTTGGCGCTGATGGCCAATTGAGCCAAGCCATTATCAGCTTCAGCGGCCGTATCAGCCGCGTCAACATTATCATTGCCAACCCGCAACTGTGCCTGTTCGAGTACGATATTGGCGTTAGTGCCACCAAAACCAAAAGAGTTCACCACCGCTTTACGGGTTTTACCGTGGGTATCTGGCCAAGGGGTATTTTGGCTGGCGATGGATATATTGAGCGCTTTAAGATTAATACCAGGGTTGGTATTGTAATAGTGAATATTGCCAGGGATCACCCCGGCGTTCATCGCCATAACCGTTTTAATAATGCCGGCAACGCCTGCGGCTGCTTCAGTGTGGCCGATATTACTTTTGACCGAGCCAATAATACACCGTTGCTGCTGAGATTTACGCGCACCCAATGTCTTACCGAGCGCATTCACTTCGATAGGGTCGCCTACCGGAGTACCGGTGCCGTGTGCTTCGGCATATTGAATATCGCTGCCACGCAGACCGGCTTTGGCCAACGATTTTTGCAACAATATTTGTTGGGCATCGCCACTAGGTACTGTAATACCACTGGTGTGGCCGTCTTGGTTAACGCTGGTGGCCTTGATGACCGCAAGTACATTATTGCCATCTTTTTGTGCTTCACTGAGTTTTTTAACGGCTAGGAGTCCGGCACCTTCACTGCGCACATAACCATTGGCTGCGGCATCAAAACTTTTACATTGAGTATCTGGAGATAACATCGACGCTTTACAAATCGACATGGTGAGTTCTGGGCGTAGCAAAATATTGACACCACCGGCAACGGCGACTCTACTGTCACCATTGAGTATTGCCTTACAGGCCATATCCAGCGCCACTAACGAGGATGAGCAAGCGGTGTCTAGGGTCACACTGGGACCGGTGAAATCAAAACAATAAGAAATACGGTTAGCGGTCAGGGTCATTGATGGACCAGTGGCTGAGTGGCTGGTGATCATTCCATGGGCGGCTGAATCAAGCAAAATTTGTTCATAGTCGTGCATAAACTGCCCGATATAAACCGCCGTATCACTGCCTTTCAACTCACCGGCAATCAGGCCAGCATTTTCAAGCACTTCCTGAGTCAGTTCGAGTAACCAGCGATGTTGGGGGTCGATATAAGGCGCTTCTTTGGGAGAAATACCAAAAAACTGCGGGTCAAACTGATCAATACCGTCGATAAAACCGCCGCGTTTAACATACATGCGGTTACTTTTATTTTTATCGCTATCGTAATAGGCATTACTGTCCCAGCGATCAGCCGGAACATCGACGATACCGTCGCCACCTTTCAGTAAAAAATCAAAAAATTGTTGTGCAGAATTCGCGCCGCCAGGGTAGCGGCATGACATGCCAATAATCGCAATATCATTGCTGTCGACATTAATGTCAGTGTCAGAGCTGGTATCAGTATTGTTGTTGTAGGAATTGTTGTTCATGATTTTGTCACTATATAAATGAGGTAACGACTACCTGTTAAAAATTGGGTTAATCATTAATACGATGGTAAAATGCCAGACATAGTGAGGCCAACAGGCAAACTAATGTCAGCTGGGTTTTAGTTAGATCGATTAATGTTTATAAGTGGCTTAATGGGCCTGAGGTACTATTTACTTTGCTATAGCAATCATAGACAATAATAGCCGTGTCAGTAGTCGCATTTGCGTTTAAGGCTTCTAATGAGGATACTAGGGTAAAAATTACAGCATCCATTTTCATTACAACTTTCTTAATAATTTCCATTCCATTGATTTAAAACCATTAAAGGATTTAACGGGCCCTTCCGTGCTTAAGCGTTAGAGATATTAATTACAAATGACAACGTTGTCAATTCTTTTGTCGAGAGTTTTGACAATTTAAGTATAAAACTTTATTTTTGATAACATTTGGTTATATAACATATACAGGAGTTCAGGTGACATCATTAGACCATAATTGACGATATGGTCGAAACAACTTGCCACAGAGGAACAATAAAGACCTTATAAAACAATCTATTACAATTAACTGCATCACACAAAGCAAAAACCTGACACATTAGTCAAAATATCAATTGCTTATTTAGCAAGCAACGACTAGTATAGGCCAGTTGGAATCCTTATACCCAGATCATTGTCGTAGCGATTAAAGGCTATAGGCTGTGAAGAAGGCTTTATGTACACTGTTTCAGACAAAAATGAACAGATTGTGACACAAAAGTAAAAAAACCTGTGTATTTGGGGAAAAATAACGTTGCTTATTGATTAAACAGCGACTAGTATAATTGATGATGTATCAACGCTTACGACAACTAACCTATTGGTGGGCGAAGATAATCAACAATGCTTTACAAGACCAATGTCTGTAAAGCGCAAAAACCTTATGGTGCGCGGCTAAATCAACGTAAAAAAAGCGTAATAGATAGTGCACACCATTTATAAACAATGACAAAGCTGAATTATTGAATAGTAAGAACTGCATATAAAAGAGAAGTAATGCAGACAGAGAAACTTAAGAATCCATAGTGTAAAACCAGTACATATAAATGAATGATTCCAGGAGAAGCTCAATACAATAATCGGACTTATGAATAAAAGTGAGTTTAAAACATGAACAATATTTCTAACCAGTTAACAACCCAAATAGTACCACCGGTGCATTCGATTTCAGTCAACAAACACCGAGTTATTTTCACCGATTCACAAGGTGAAAAAAACACTTTGCTGGCCAACTCCAGTGAAACTCGCAATTTTGTCGATAGACTGGTAAGAAGTTAATCACAACCGCTTACTAGAACACACCAACTAATATAAAGGGTCGAGGTGAGATTTCGTTGAAAAACGTTTCACCTGACTCTGTATATTCCCCCTCTTTTTTTACCATCCCCGCTATCTTTGCTGTAACATCTTTTCTTATTACCAGTTAACACATCCAATACCACGATATCAATAAGAGATGACACCATGGATATTGAATTAATTAAAACCTTTTTAGAAGTTAAAGATTGTCGTCACTTCGGTAAGGCAGCTGAGAATTTATATCTCACTCAAGCAGCCATAAGCACCAGAATTAGGCAGTTAGAAAAGTATTTTGGCGTGACTTTATTTCATCGGGCAAGAAATAATATCCAGCTCACATTGGCAGGAGAAAGATTGGTTCCCCATGCTGAAAATATGCTAAATACCCTGAGAATGGCCAAGCAGGACGTGGCATTGGCGTCAGAACAAGTCACCCAGATTTCTATTGCTGGAACACCTAATACATGGGATGTTTATATTCACGATGCAATATCAAAAATATATATTGATCAGCCTCATCTCAGTCTCATCGCAGAAATATTATCACGAGAACAATTAACTCGACAGCTACTAGAACGCACCCTTGATGTGGCGATTTTATTTGATCCACCAAAGGTTGAAGAATTAAAAATTGAATCATTACACATGTTCAAATTGGTACCTGTGACCACATTCAAAAATGTGATCACCACCCCATCAGAAGTCCAGCGTTATATCATGATTGATTGGGGCACCAGCTTTATTAACTGGCACGCTAAGGAAGTGAAAGGCATTTCTATTCCGGCGATTCGAACAAGCACCGCTAGGATTGCTTTAGATCTAATGCTGCAATGTGGTGGCAGCGCCTACTTACCTGATATGTTAGCAAAGCCATTTATTGAGCAAGGTACGCTTTTTGACATTAATGCCCTGCCCTCATTTGAACGTGAGTTATTTAGCGCTTTTCATAAAGAAAATGAAAACGAAGAGCGCATCATTGAAATTAAGAATTTACTGAGAAAAGATGAACCTGAAGCCCCCGCAATTATGATACCTAGATAAGTTAAGTGTTTGTCTTTATTTATGTAAATATTTTTTATCGTTAGCTTAAAAATATTTTGCTTTTCTTCATCACCAAAAAGATAGATTATCAGCGCTTAACATAACTATCTTTTGGTAAACCATGAATATTCTTTTTTTAATGTACCCTTGGGACAAGATTGATCCCGAAACGGATTCGACTTTACGGCTTATTCACGAATGCGTATCAAGAGAGCATACGGTGGCGATTGCTACCCCACATAATTTAACCATGCGAGATTCAGTTTCCAGTGCTTTTAGTCAGGTTTTTAAAAAAGGGGTAAGCACGCCGAGCAATATCGTTTCTTTTTATAAGAAAGCGGAGTTTAAAAAATCACAATTACCATTGGCGGGTTTTGATACCATTATTATGCGTGCCAACCCCCCGCTAGATCCCATTACCTTAAACTTTCTAGATTCGGTTCGTGAAGATGTTTTTATCATGAACGACATTGACGGTTTGCGTATTGCCAATACCAAGCTTTATACCGCCTCGTTTGATGACCCAACCAACCACTTTATTCCTGTCACCCATGTCTCTAAAACACCAGAATACTTAGTGGACGTGTTACGGGAATCAGAATCAGGAAAAATGATCATGAAACCGCTAGATGGATATGGTGGTCAAGGTGTGATCTTAGTTGAAAAAAGTGCACAAAAAAGCTTTCACTCACTGTTAGAGTTTTACATCAACAGCGGTAAAGGTGGCAACTACGTGATTCTACAGGAGTATGTTGAAGGGGCTGATAGTGGTGATGTGCGTATTTTGATGCTAAATGGCGAACCTATTGGTGCAATGAAACGGGTGCCCGCCACCAACGAAGTCCGTTCAAATGTTCATGCTGGTGGCACCGTGGTAAAACATACCTTAACAAAAAATGGCTCCAATCAAATAGGGTAGCAATTAGAGCGGTAAGAAGTGTGCTAAATGTACTAAAAATCAAGTCGAAAAAAT
>JBLGCB010000059.1:0-23318 GCA_047617105.1 Phenylobacterium sp.
ACAGGAAAAATGCCAGCTATTGTTGAGGTTATCTCCTTTGGCAAAAGCTTCACTGGCGTTCTGGCTTAATACACCCAAGGTGAAAAGCTGATCAATTTTTTTCTGCCTAGCATAATTACCCACTTCTTCATGATAACGCCGTGCATCTTGTCCCAACTCGCCCATGTCGCCAAACACAAAAATGGTGGTACCCGCATTTTCAGTTAACAAATCAATCGCGGCTTTGGCTGACGATACATTGGCATTATAAGTATCATCAATCACAATCAGCTGGTCTGAGACTTTGATTAAATTCACTCGGCCATTCACTGGTGTCATAGCGCCAAGACCTTGGCTGACATCGGTCATAGAAGCGCCAACGCTCAAGGTGACACAAGCGGCCGCTAACGCATTGGCGACATTATGTCTGCCTGGACTGGCGAGCTTAACGCTGACCTTTTCAAGCTGTTTGTCCTGTGCTTGCTGGCGATAACACAACTCAAAGGTGGCACAGCCATATTCATCGCTACAAATATTTTCTGCCCAAACATTGACGTCTTTATTGGCATTCAACGAAAAACGCATTACCGGCCGATTCGCCAGGCGGCGTAACCACATCGGCGCATAATCACTGTCGTTGTTGACCACCGCAATGGTTTCATCACCGCTATGAGTGAAAATCTCCCCTTTGGCCCGGGCGACACCATGTAAATCGACAAAACCTTCAAGGTGCGCAGCGGCGACATTATTCACCAGCGTCACGTCCGGTTGGGTTAATCCAGTGGTATAGGCGATTTCGCCCGAATGGTTGGCACCCAGTTCAATCACCGCAAAATCATCTTCGGGTTGCAATCTGAGCAAGGTCAATGGCACGCCAATTTCATTATTAAAGTTACCTTTGGTGGCCAATACTCGGCCTAGGCCAGATAAAATACTGGCGGTCATTTCTTTGACCGTGGTTTTACCGACACTGCCGGTGATGGCAATGGTTTTGAGCTGCATTTTTGCTTTAATGGCGGCACTTAATTGACCCAATGCTCGAGTGGTATCGGTGACAATAATTTGCGGGATAGCAATGTCTAGCTGATGATCGACAATCACCGCACCCGCGCCCTGTTCAATCGCTTTGGCAACGAACTTGTGACCATCAAAATTAGGGCCTTTTAGAGCAATAAATAAATCACCCACCGTAATGGTTCGGGTATCTGTGCTGACATTGCTGATATCGATGACATCGCCGACTAAAGTCGCGTCTAATTCCGTTGTTAGTGCTTCGTTGATCCATTGCGTGCTCACGGTGATCATACTGACAACTCCTGGATACATTGACTGACATACGCGCGCTCATCGTAGTCAACGACTTCATCACCAAAGACCTGATACGTTTCGTGCCCTTTGCCTGCAATCAAAATTACATCACCTTTTTTGGCCTGTTTTAGTGTCTGTGCAATCGCTTTTTTACGATCCAACTCAACAGTAACGCTGCTACGCTGTGCAAATCCTGCTGCAATATCCGCGGCAATATCTTGCGCTAACTCATGGCGGGGATTGTCATTGGTCACAATCACCCAGTCAGCATACTGCTCGGCAATTTGTCCCATCAGTGGTCGTTTGGTTTTATCCCGGTTGCCACCGCAACCGAAGATACACCATAATTGGCCGTCGGTATGGCGGCGTAAAGCTTGTAGTGCTTGGGCCAGTGCATCTGGGGTATGGGCATAATCCACCACCGCCACCAGACCTTTTTCATCATGGCCAAATTGTTCCATTCGCCCGCAAACGGCCTGCAAATGCTCAACGCTATCCACCAGCTTATCCAGTGGCAAACCGTAAGACAGTAAAGCGGCCAAAGCCGTGACTAAGTTATTGAGATTAAATTGGCCATATAACGGACTTTCGATATGTCGATTGCCCCAGCTGCTGATTAAATTAAACACCAATCCGGTAGAGGTATATTGAGCATCGGTAAACATGACATGTTGTCCGGCCAACGCGCCCTCAGTAAAAGCTTGGTCATAAGTACCAACGGCAATCATATTGCGCTGACCATGCCATTGTTTAAACCAGCTCAACGCCACTGGGTCATCAATATTTAAAATGGTGGACGCGGTGGGATTTTGCTCAAACAGTGCTTTTTTGGCATTGGTATAACTGGCTAGGTCGCCATGATAATCAAGGTGATCTTGGGTTAAATTGGTAAAGACGGTACAACCAAAATCCAATCCGCTCACTCGCCCTTGGGCCAGCCCTTGTGAACTCACTTCCATCGCCACATATTCGCAGCCGTCCTGAACAAACTGGTTAAGCAAACGATAATTATCGGCAATACCTGGCGTGGTATTTTCTTGTGGCTCTAATGCCCCTAGCCTGCCGATGCCCAAAGTGCCAATCACTGCCACCTGTTGTTGGTTTTGCTGCGCCAACTGAGCAATCAATTGAGAAATGGTGGTTTTGCCATTGGTGCCAGTGATGCCAATCAATTTGGTTTGTGCTGCTTCGGTATACCAGTGGTTCAATAACGAAGGAAATTTGTCCCACAGCTGGTCAATCGCAATCAGCGCAACCCCTACATTGGCGGCCATTTGTTGATGGGCCTTTTCAATATCAACCACATCGACCGCATCAACCAAGACTGCCACAGCACCCTGTTGAATCGCAGAATCAATATAATTAACTCCGTTTGAATCAACCCCTTTGATGGCGACAAATACATCACCTGGACATACCAAGCGGCTGTCCATACGAATATCAGCAGCCCAAATTTGCGTGATGAGATTTGCAATCGTATTAGATACTTCAATTTGACCAGCTTCAAGCCATGGCTGTAACGGCTTCATGGCTTGACCCATTGCTGATGCGTCTAAATTTTCGTCCCAATCATCTGAATGGTCCATTAACATATCACCCATTGGCTAAACGCCTGTTGGCGGCGATAATGCGTTTATTACGCATATCGTCAGCATCAGGGGGCACGTTTAACAGTTGTAATGCGCTGCCCATAATAGTTGAAAAAGCAGGTCCGGCAACATCGTTGCCATAAAAGTAATCTCCAGCAGGGTCGACAATTAACACCACTACCGCGATTTTTGGATCAGACACCGGCCCCACGCCACCAAATGATCCGACGTAATCACTGCCGTAAGAACCACCGCTGGCCATTCTTGACGTGCCGGTTTTGCCTGCAATCCGATAACCTGCCACAGCGGCTTTGGTGCCAGTGCCGCCCTCGGCCAAAACAGATTCGAGCATCAACATCACTTGTTTGGCAGTACTGGCCTGAATCACCCGCTCGCCTGTTTCATGGCTGGTGCTCTCATCGCGTTTTAAAATCGATAAATATTGACTGACCCCTTCATTGCCCAAAGTGGCATACATTCTGGCCAACTGCACCGTGGTCACCGACAAGCCATAACCAAATGACAAAGTGGCAATTTCAAAATCAGACCAGCGAGTTCGATTGCCAAATACTCCGGCCCTTTCACCCACCAACGATAATCCGGTAGGGCTGCCAAAACCCAATTTATAGAAGGTTTCAAGAAAATGTTCTTTGGGCATCGACAACGCCAGTTTGGTGATGCCGACATTGCTGGAATGCTGCAAGATACCGCTCATATCAAGCTTGCCATAATTACGGCTGTCTTCTACCCGACTACCACTGACGCGCATCCAGCCCGGTGAGGTATTGATCTCATCGGTGGCTTTATATGAGCCAAATTCTAGGGCGCTAATGGCGGCGATAGGTTTGAGAATAGAACCGGGTTCAAACACATCGGTGACCGCGCGATTTCTGAAGCGATGCGCCGAGACACCACGGCGATTATTGGGGTTATAAGAAGGGCTGTTGACCAGTGCCAGTACTTCACCAGTCTTAACATCAACCACCACCGCAGAACCCGAGGTGGCGCTAAAAGAAGTTACCGCCGACTTCACCGCTTTATAGGCAATGGCCTGAATACGTTGATCGATGCTTAACGCCAAAGTTTGTCCGGCGACTGGTGCCACTTCTTCGAGCACCTCTACTTCACGGCCTTTGGCGTCTTTACGCACTTTACGACTGCCAGAGGTGCCGACCAATTGTTTGTTATAGAGTTTTTCGATGCCATCAATGCCCTGGGCGTCTAGGTTGGTAAAACCGACCAGATGGGCGCTAATTTCACCGTTGGGGTAATAACGTTTCGATTCTTTACGTAGATATACCCCGGGGATTTTAAGCTTTTTAACATAATCAGCCATCGCAGGTTCAACCTGACGCATCAGATAAACAAAGCGTTTAGCTGGATTACTGACCCGGGCAAACAGTTTTTCTCGTTTAATATGCAGCACATCTGCCAGCGCCATCCAGCGCTTATCGTTGGACACCGCCAATTGCGACTTAATACTGGTTTGATTGATAATTTTTGGGTCTGCCCAAATCGCCTGCACTGACACACTAACCGCCAACTCAATGCCATTGCGGTCGAGGATCATGCCACGTAATACATCTTCAGATTTGTTGCGGATAGTACTGCTGTCATTGCGACGATTGAGATCTTCTGAGTGAATCACCTGCAAATACGCCGCCCGACTACCGATGGCGATAAAAATCGTCATGATACAACCGAGCACCAACATAAAACGCCAATTGGTCAGCGCTGGCGTGGTGGTTTTTGCTTTGTTTTTTGACCTTGGCTTACTCAGTGGTTTAGTCATTGTAACGTCACCACCACTTCATTAGCCAATTTGGGACGGAACAAACCCAGCTGCTCGCTGACCAACGTTTCAATTCGATTGTGTTCTGCCAAAGTGCGCTGTTCGAGCAGGTTATGACGCCACTCGATGTCTAAGTCATCTCGTTGCCCAAACAATTGATCTTGTTCGATAAACGCCTGACGATTTAAATGGGCAAACTGAACCACCATCAATGCCGTGGCGATGTTAAGCAAAATCAGTAACACAGTCCATTTGTGCACGATAAGATCATTGACGATCTCAATCGCCAAATTGGGTTGGCGTTTCTTATCAGTCACATTTTTGGAGTTTTGCGCCATTAACTACAACCTCTGCGCAATACGAAGAATGGAGCTACGGCTGCGAACATTCTGATCCACTTCGTCTTTTGACGGTTTCACAGCTTTGCCGATGGTTTTTAAGGTTAACCCCAAATTCAGTTGATCATCCCTTAACGGCAGGCCTCTGGGCAGTGGTGCGCCTTTGCTTTGCTTTTTGAAAAATTGTTTAACGATGCGATCTTCTAACGAGTGAAAACTGATCACCACCAAACGGCCACCGGGTTTTAAAACGTTTAAAGCGCCTTCAAGGGCAAGTTTAATTTCATCCAGTTCGCTGTTGATATAAATTCGGATCGCTTGAAAACTTTTGGTTGCCGGATGTTTTTTGTCTTCTCTTTTGCCGGGCGCCACGTTTTTGATCAACGCCGCCAATTGACCGGTGGTGGTTATCGGTGTTTCTTCACGCTCCTGCACAATACGCTGGGCAATACGCCAACCACTGCGTTCTTCGCCGAAGGTTTTAAGCACCCAACTAATGTCTTCAACATCTGCATCGGCCAGCCACTGCGCCGCAGTTTGGCCACTGGTGACATCCATGCGCATATCGAGCGGGCCGTCGCGCATAAAACTGAAACCCCGCTGCGCTTCATCGAGCTGCGGTGAAGAAACCCCAAGATCTAACAAAATACCATCGGCTTTGCCGAGGATTTGTTGATCATTGGCAACGGTTTCAAGGTGAGAAAAAGGGCTATGGGTGATATGAAAACGTGAGTCGTCGGCAAATTTTTGCGCCTCAGCAATGGCTTGCAGATCACGGTCGATGGCATATAAGCGGCCATTGTCGTTAAGTCGAGACAAGATCACACCCGAGTGACCGCCCCGACCAAAGGTGCCGTCTATGTAAATGCCATCAGCCTGAATATCAAGGGCGTCGACGGCTTCTTCCAGTAATACTGAAATATGTTGGCTATTGCCAGTGTTCGATTCGGTCATAGTTTAGAAAGAAAAGTCTTGTAAGCGTTCGGTTAGTTCAAAATCACCGGCGTTTTCGGCGGCGATATCGGCATCGATCTGTTGTTGCCAAGTGGCTTCATCCCAAATTTCAAATTTGTTCAATTGTCCCACCAGCATAATATTTTTTTCTAATTTAGCGTGGTTACGCAAAGGGCCAGTGATCAACGTACGACCATTACCATCCAGTTTACATTCACTGGCATGACCCAAAAGTAACCTTTGTACCCGTCTCTCATGGGGGTTCATGCTGGACAAACGACGTAATTTGGCCTCAACATCTTCCCACTCGGTCAGTGGATAGAGCAACAAACAGGGTTGATGGATGTCGATAGTGCAGATCATTTCACCCTGACATTCAGCCAGCAGTAGATCCCGAAACTTTGTCGGGATCGCCAGCCGGCCCTTACTGTCTATGGTGATCGCACTCGCGCCCCGATACATTTGATCTGCTTACCCGCTCTGATTGACTATAATTTGCACTGGTTAAGTGGTTGATCCACAAAAAACCACTTTTTCCCACGAATGTACAGTTTAGTGATTGTCCTTGTCCACTGTCAAGCCAAAAGCCGATTAATTAAAGTGATCAAAGACAATAAAACTGTATTCAAACGGCAATAAAACTAAGGCTTAGAGGGAAGTCACTGAATTTAGTGGATAAAAGTGGAGAGTGTTATTTTTAATCGCCTTTGATGGTTTTTACCATACGATCAATGGCCACTTTGCTAGATCAGAACGATTGCAAAAGTCTAGTAAAAACTTTGCTAAAAGCCGCCTTATGGCAAAAAAGCCTAAAAACGCCGTCTTTATAACAGTTATTTGTGGGTAAAACGGTCTTTAAGTTATCTGAAAAATGAAATGTTCCGTTAGAGGTCAAAGGTGTGAAAGCAAGTGTTCGCAGCTTTGTAACGTTCAGCTGGAGCCATGAATAACAGCACACGGGCATTGTTTCAGCTCGATTTCAAGATCACTTCGTTTGCCGATAGTGCACCATTAAACGCTAAATTTAATTCACAACAGATACAAAACGGATCTGAATTGGTCACACTTACAGATACTTTACACTAATACTGGCATTTTTCTGGGTTTTTCTTAAACTCGGTCATAAAATGGATGATCAGCATCATCACCTAAACCTAATTTCAGCCCCAACAAAGAACACAGTGAACAATATGCCTGAAACGACATCTAAAACAGCCAACAACTTTACCTTCAATTATGACGCCGAGCAACTACTCACCCTCACCAGTGAAAAAATCTATCGCGCGGGCTTGTACTATTTCCGTGAAGATCGGGTGATCGAACATTTCTTAGAATTTCATCAAGATCAAGCACACTTGATGGCTAGGGTCGAAGGCAGTGATCCCAATATGCCCTACGATGTTGAACTGACTCACGACAAACAGGGCAACCTCGAAACCCTTTGTGACTGTCTAAGCAACTTTTCAGAACACGACGATGACCCCATATGCAAACACGCTATCGCCACTTTGCTAACTTATGCTGATACCAATCCACAAGACCCTGAACAACAGCAATTTCTCAGTGCCAAAGAAACCGCCATTAAAGACCGAGTCAAACGCGGCCAGAGTGAAGTCAGAGCGGAACATCTCATCGGTCATGCCATCTTCGGCATCTGGCGGGCCACCTCGCTGATATCCGCCACCCATCGACCACAGATTTATACCGTACAAATTCGTTCACTGAATAAACGCATCAATTATTGTACCTGTCCAGACCTGACCAACAACCAGCTGGGTACCTGCAAACATATTGAAGCCGTGTTACATCAAATCAATAAAAACCTCCCGAGTGAACAATCCTCAGATCTAAGCCAACAACTCAGCCAACAACAGCCTCCCTTTGTTTATCTCGACTTTACCCATCGCAATGCATCGCTACAAATCCTACAAACAACTGACAAACAGATCAAAATTCAACGCACCACAGCCATTGATGCCACTTTAGCAGAACTCATCAATCGCTACTTCGATGCTCAGGGCTTATTTAGCGGCCAGTTACCCGGCGACTTTTACAGCTTTTGCGATGCCGTATATGGTAATGACAACATCGTCATCGGCGAAGACGCCAAAGTGGCGGTACAACGTATCGTCGACGAACAGTCACAACAATTGTTCGCCCATAAAGTCACTCAACAGATGATGTTATCAGACGGCAAACTTCCCGGCATCAATGCCACACTTTACCCCTACCAAATCGAAGGTGCCGCATTTTTGGCCGCCAATGGTAGGGCATTATTGGCCGATGACATGGGTCTAGGCAAAACCCTGCAAGCCATCGCGGCTGCCAGCTGGCTGACCCAACAGGCTGATGTTAAACGGATTTGCATTGTCTGCCCGGCTTCTTTAAAACATCAATGGGCACGAGAAATTGAAAAATTCACTGGCTTATCCAGCCAAATCATTCAAGGTGGTCCGGATGAACGCCAAGCACAATACCATCAAGACAAAACCTTCTTTGTGCTCAATTATGAACTGGTGATGCGAGACCTAACAGTGATCAATGCCACGCTCAAACCAGATTTGCTGATCCTTGATGAAGCCCAACGAATCAAAAACTGGCGCACCAAAGTGGCCACTTCCATTAAACTCATCCATACCCGCTATGCCTTTGTGTTAACTGGCACTCCACTAGAAAACCGCCTTGAAGACTTATACAGCCTGATGCAGGTCGTCGATCAACGCATCCTCGGCCCCCTATGGCGTTATCTCAGGGATTACCATATCAGCGATGAAAAAGGCAAAGTGCTTGGTTATCGCAACTTATCAGCATTACGCAATTGCATCAGTGGCAAAATGTTACGTCGCAATCGCAGCATCGTCGCCGCCCAACTCCCCGCCAGAACCACCGTACGGCTAGACATCACCCTGTCAGAAAAACAACAAGAACTCCATGGCTCAGCGATGAGCGCAGCTTCCCGATACGCCAACATAGCCAAAAAACGCCCACTCACCCCGTCTGAATCCAACAAATTAATGGCCGCTTTACAACAAGCTAGAATGGCCTGTGACGCCGCCGGGTTGGTGGATAAAGTCACTGTCGGCTCACCCAAACTAAGAGAATTAAAAACCCTGGTTGAAGAAGTCTGTATCGACAACGGCCGAAAAATGGTGGTGTTTTCTCAATGGCGCGGTATGACCAATATGGTGCAAAGCATGTTAAAACCCATGGGCGTAGGTTGCGTTCACCTCAATGGCAGTATTCCCAGTAATAAACGTGGCGCTTTAATGGACACCTTCAAAAATGACGATTCGGTCAGTGTCTTTATTTCGACCGATGCTGGTGGCACTGGCTTAAATCTGCAAAGTGCCTCTGTTTTGGTTAACCTAGATATTCCTTGGAATCCGGCGGTGCTCGAACAACGTAATGCTCGTATTCACCGCCTCGGCCAATCTAATCAGGTGCAGATTGTGCTAATGATCGCCGAAGATTCTTATGAAGAGCGAGTCTTTCAACTGGTCAATAATAAACAAGATTTGTTTGATAATGTGATTGACCCACAAGGTAGCGAAGACGTTATCGGCATCTCGAAAAAATCACTGACAGCGGTCATCAATGACCTAACAGACGAACAAGAAGACACTCAGCCGGAGCCCTCAGATAACCCAAATAACAGCGATAGCTTACCTTTACCGCCGTTAAAAGATGAAGAAGAAAAGCTTAAAAATCAATCCACTGACGCCACTCAACAGATAACACTCCCGTCTGGTTTAGCCTCAGAAGCAGATGAACAAATCAAAACAGGTTTGCTGAAAATTCAGCAATATTACGGCCAGCGCATCGAACAAATCATGGCCAAAGGCGGTGGTTTGCTGATCATTCTCAATGCACTTGATGACGATGATGATACTTTTATCCAAACACTGGGATTAACGATTCCGATAGCGCTAATTGACCTTAAAACCATCCGTCAATTACAAGGTTTAGGCATTAACACCTTGGGCGACGACGTCCAGTCAATTGAGCTACCTCCCGCATCTATTATTCCCACCCTTAGTGTGTGGCACCAACAAGCCAGCGAAAAATTAATCGCAGCACAAACACTGCTCGACCAGCAAATTGAAAGTGGTGCTAATCTGACTAGCGCTGTTGTCGAACTTTTATGCTCAGCCATTGCATCAGCCTTAACCGATAAAGCCCAACTGAATCAAATCATGCCCACAGAGCAGATTCCGGTGTGGTTATACTCAACCGCATTAAGCGAAGCATTGCTCAACATGGAAGAAATTAATCTGATTAGCCGAGTCATTGGACTGCGCCTAGCCAACCCAGTGCCCGATAATTTATTGATTCAAGCCCTGACGGATGTTCAAGGGCTTCTGTTAGGGTTTAATTCGGTAGTATAAGTGTCTAACCACAACTGTGGGCCTTAGCACCCACAACGTAAATCAGTAGCTCTTTTATATTAAAAAAAATAGACCTTTTTTTATTTGTTTTTAGCAGGCAATACTCCATAATCATATATGCACCTTTAATAATAAACACCGGAGCAATTAAGTGAATCATTCACATGACCCTATTCGCCACCTTAAATATCTCAGGCAATCTCTATCGCAAGATAATGAATCTATTGGTTTCTTTATTTCAGCTGGATGCCCCCTATCCGTCAATATGCCAGATAATCAATGGCCACTCATCCCTGATGTCAAAAGCCTAACCCTTTTTATCAATGAACAACTCAAAAGTAATACAAAATATACAGTACTGCTGGCCGAATTAACAAAAGCAGAAAAAAACAGTGAAAATATCGAAGATATATTAAGTTTCCTTCGTAGTTTATTACTGGTATCAAAAGGTAGTGATGTCAGAGGACTGAGTGAACAAGATTTATTAAGTTTACAGCAGGCAATTTGTGCCCAAATAGTCCTAAAGCTTAATGTCATGTTGCCAAACCAGGAAACCCCATATCATCATCTTTGCAGTTGGGTGAGATCTATATTACGATGAATTAGTTGAAACTTGGAGTTCGCAAAACCCAAGAATCGACAAAGTAAAATAGTGAGAAAATGATGATAGACATAATAAGAGTAAGTTCAAGTAATGTGGAATCAATTGGCTACGATGAGGATAGCGAAACATTACAGGTCACCTTTAACAATGGAATGACCTATCAATACTTTGACGTTCCCGAACAATTATTTGATGGGCTATGTAACGCAGGTTCTGTTGGGAGTTATTTACATGCTCATATCAAAGGAACTTATCGATATTCCAAAGTATAAAGAACGAATTTAATAAGGCAAAAGCGCTTTTATTTTTCACACTAAAACTGATAAATAGCTAAAAATATTTGATGGCGGTTTCTTTTAAGAATTTTGGCCAATTAAACCTCTTTACTAATGCCCCAGATTTCTAAGTTAAAGCCATTTAAGTTTTCTCTGCGCTCATAACTTTCACCTAAACGAGCAGCGACTTGTTTTGAATTGTGATTGTCCGGATGAATAATGCTGATGATATGGGTTTTATTCAGGGTGTTAAAGCCATAGTCCATCACTTTGCGCGCCGCTTCTGTGGCGTAACCTTTACCCCAGTAATTTCTGCCTAAAGTCCAGCCAATTTCAAATCCTGGCCAGCCATCGGGTTGTAAAAAACCCACCCGACCAATCAGACAACCTGTGGCTTTTTCTTCCACCGCCCAATGACCAAAACCCAATAACTGCCAATGCCCAGTCAAAAACGCCATATGGCGCCAGCTTTCCATTCTACTAAAAGCCTTACCTGTTAAATATTTCATCACCTCAAGATCTGCACATATCTGTGCATAAGCATCAATATCGCTGGCACGCCATTGGCGTAGTTTCAATCTTTTGGTGTCAAGTTCTATGCTCATTTGTGCTGCCCGCTTATTTTACAATGTAACTGTTCAGAATACTTAGATTTCGCTTCAGAACAAGGCGCTACTCTGGGAGCAAAAACCGCACGGAAAATAGGCGCATATAGATCATATGTAACTGTTTGAGTACGACAATAACGCCGTTATGCTGTGAAAGATGAGTATGCTGTCCGCCTACAACTTACGACCACACCAAACCACTTTACCCACCACCTGAGATTGCTCATCTTCGCTGGGCTTGATGCTCCACGACGGATACTGCGGGTTATCACTGATCACCTGTAGTTCGCCATTGCGCGCTTTTTTCAATCGCTTGGTCATCAAACTGCCGTCGGTTTGCAACAGGTAGATATCCTCTGCACGCACTTGCTGATCAGATAAGTCCACCAAAATCATATCACCGTCATCTAGGGTCGGCTGCATACTCTCACCACTGACGGTAACAAAGGCAATATTGTCAGACGATACCCGCAATTGCGAAGATAACCAGCTTTTGTTAAAACCAAAGCTCTCAGTAATATCTTCACTGCCCACCAAAGAACCATAACCCGCACTGGCCTGAACATCAAACATCGGCGCGAAGACCAAATCTTTATCAATCACTTCACCCGTGACCTGACCATGGCTTTCTTCACCGGTCAACAACCAGTTAAGATCAACCTTAAATTCGTCATATAAACCTTGTAGATAGTTCATAGAAGGACGGCTCATACCACGGCAGATTTTATAAACATGTGAAACTGATTTGCCAGTGAGTTCGGCAAAGTGTTTTTTATTACCTTTGGCTAATTGATCGACGATTAGTCCAAAACGATTGGCGAAAGCAGTGCTCATAGCGGGAAACTCTTGTCTTAAGGTGGCGATATATCCAGTATACGCCACTCTAAGCGGGAGTAAAGGGGGCAAGGGCAAAAATACTGTGTTTTTTACCACTAGTGGATGTTTTTCCTGTAAATTGAAGAACTATCGTCGCTGTTTAGCGAATAAAATCAAACAAGCTGAGTCGACTTACCCGACCAAAGGTCGCCTGAGCAGCCTCAAGGGCAGATTCTTCTTTCATCAACTCAGTCACCGCCTCAGCATAATCGACTTCTGCAAGGTCTGAACGGGTCTTTTGATTGGCATGGTTAATTTCAAGATTAGAAGCCAGCACACTCTCCACCACATTTAAGCGTCCACCCAAAGAAGACTGGGTCATAGCGACCTGAGCCGCAGAGGCGGTGATTTGATTAGTGGCATCTTTTAACGCACTTTGAAACTCTAGGGTAAAACCACCGCCCACATTTAAGGCATCAAAGATATTATTTAAGGTGGTAGCAATATTGATTTTTTCTGGTGCTGCCAACTCAAAATTTATGGTACCCGGAGCCACACCTGTGCCTTGTGGCTTAATATGCAAACCATTAAACTTAATCGGGTTACCTTCGATAAAGGTGCCCGTTTCAGCCGGCACCAATGAAGCGCCATTTCTTTGTACTTCATAGGTATTTGGTGCGCCAGCAGCGAGTACAATGTTATAGTTGTTATTGGCAGGTACCAATTTATCATAATTGCTCTCATGAAAACTGTCGAACCGTGATTGGCTTTCTATCGAAGAAGTCGCCCCGGTAGCAGCGCCCGCCGCCACGGCGACATTTTGCACATTCAATCGAGCATCAACATCTTCGAATAAGGTTTTACCATTATCTCCTGCCGATAATTTGACTGAAGTCGACACCTGCAATTTCAGCTCACCTTCATCACCGTTATAGTCATACTTATTGTTCACCGCATCAAAGGTAAAAGGCTGGACATTAGACTGAAAGCCGGCAAAGATAAAATCCCCATTGGCATTTTTAGTATTCATGGTATCAAAGATTTCATCACGAATACTGGCAATTTCAAACGCCAAACCGACCCGATTATCATCGGCCAGCGAACCATTACCAGCCTGAATAACCAACACTTTGGCCCGGTCCATGGCGATTTTAATACTGTTCATCGCCACTTCTTCGGTATTGAGATGGTTGGCCAGAATGGTGCCATTGGTTTCATACTGTTTGGTCAGTGCGATCCTTTCGTTCAATCGCATGACTTGGGCGGTCGCCGCCGGATCATCCGAAGGGGTCAGTAATTTGGTTTGATTGGTGACTCGATCTTGAGCTTTGGTCAATCGAGCCTGAGTATCGAGAATACTCTTTACCCCTTGGTCAAATATCTGATTGGTCGATAACCTCATAATAATACCCTCATAACAATACCTTTCTAAACCTTTTTACTACCTTACAGCGGCGAGCAGAGTGTCAAAAGTGGCCTGGGCAACAGAGATGATCTTTGCAGCGGCTGAATACGCCTGCTGAAATCTCACTAAGTTTGCCGCCTCTTCATCTAAGTTTACACCAGAAATCGACTGATGCCACGCAGTGGATTGATCTAATAGTGCATCAAACGCCGCTTCTGAGCTGATCGCTTGGGATGTTTTCTCGCCCACCACACTCACCAAACGGGCATAAGCTTCATGGAACGTTAATGTATTATCGGCCGATGTGGTGGTAACTACATTTTTTCTCATCAAATCGTCACTTTGCAGTCCCGCCAGCTTCAATCCATTTCGATTATCGTTAAAACCACCGGTATTATATTGAACGGTGAAAATATCACCTGCCGCAGGCGTACCAACAATATTTAAATCATAACCAAAGCTGTTCGTGGGTGCCCCCCCAGCGTTCATAATGTTGTTAAACTGACCAGCAGCCATCGCCCCTGTAGTCCCCAGTAATACAGCCCCCCCTAGGCGCGGATCATTTTGATAGATATTAAAGGCATTACCCCCTTGGTATTGAATAAAAATCGGATCATTGGTCAACCCGCCAGGCACGGTAAAGTTGGACGTCGCCCCGGTGTCTGTTACTGTACCCTCGGAGATCACTGAAGTCCCAGAGTTTGACAAATCAGCTTCCGTTCTTATCGGCGCTGCCAAGGCGATATCCTCAGGACGCACTGATAACAATTCTATCGCTGTGGCCGCATTACCCACAGGTTTTAACAAAAACTTGTCGGTATCCGCAGGCGCTTGGTCAATGGTGATACTTAAGCCAAATAAATTGCCACCAGGAACATTGGTAGAGTCAAACGTCACCGGAAAACCCGTGACATTAAGTGTTTTCAAAGAACCAGCAATCACCGCGCCCTGCTCATCCAGCGCTTCAATCATGAAATTATTGCCCGCGGCCGCTGGTGTGACTGGGTTATAGCGGATCATAAAATCTGAAGCGGTTAAATCTGCCCCTTTACCTGGTTCGACAGTGGCGTTAATAGCCACGGTCGCACCTGTGTTGGCCGCATACGCTGTCGCCCCCACCGAGGGCAACTGAAATATGTTCGCACCAATTTCACCATCAGCATCCATGCCCAGTTTATTTTGTTCGTTAAAAGCATCGGTTAACGCCAGTGCCAACTGCCCCAGCCTATTTTGTGACGGTTCTAACACGTTCTGACGAAAGGCCAACAACCCACCTATTTTGGAACCAACACTATTGGCCTCTAAGCCAAATATCAAGTTAGAGTTGCTCGATAAATTCAGTTGTAAATCTTTACGATTAGGATCCGGATCACCATTGATTGACACCAAGTTAAAGTCACCGTCTTTTAATACCAGCGACTGACCAGAACCAAGAAAAACCAGTTTCTCCCCACTGGAACCATCCAGCGTGGTGATTTCCACCAGCTCCGACAATTCACGCAGCGACTCATCGCGCTCGCTCAACAGCGAATTGGGATTAGCTGCCGAATTGGCCACGCCCAAACCGCCAATGCTTTTGTTGAGCCGAGCAATATTCTGTACTAGGGTATTGGTTTCATTGGTAAAAATTTCAAGTTGTTCATTAATGGTAGTGGCCTGATCAAGTACCAGCCCGTTAAGGGTATTAAATGTACCTAACATACCCTCGGCTTCACTGATCACCAATTGCCGCGCAGAAATCGACGAAGGATCATCAGATGCCCCCTGCAAGCGCTGGAAAAAACCATCCATTGAAGTGGCAATACTATTCGAGGTACCCGCAAACAAGGTATCTACCCGCGTGGCCTCGGTGACAAACTGTTCATAGAAACTGTGGTTGGCGGTATCACGACGCATTTGGCGCTGAGCAAATTCGCTCACCACCCGTTCAACATCGGTTCGATCGATGCCGCCAAAGGGCGATGCCCCCAACTCAACTCGTTCAACCACATAACCGGCGGTATTGACATTGGCAATGTTATTACCGGTTGTCTGTAACAGCTGGGTTTGGGCAAAAAGACCTGAAACACCTATTTGAAGCATATCAGCCATGATAACACCTGCTAAGTTGTTTGCTGCTGATATGGCATACCAGTCGTTTGATCAATTTATTCATTTCCCACCGCCTTGGCAAAAATTTTACCATTGAGGATGTTCACCACTTTATTGGCATAATTGGGGTCCGTCGCATAACCTGCTGATTGCAGTGCATTAAAATACTTTGACGGGTCTTTAACGTTGTTCATCGCTTCTTTATAACGATCATCGGATGACACAAAGTTCATATAATCTTTGACGCTTTCTTCCACCGAATTGTATGCCCTGAAAAAGGCATTTTCTTTTTTCGCCACGCCATCTTTAAATTCTAGGGTCTGTACTTTGGCTTTGTCGCCCTGCCAGCGTGAATCTGCTTTGATGCCAAATAGATTATGACTACTCGAACCATCGGACTTTTTAATCACCTTTTTTCCCCAGCCCGTTTCTAATGCAGCCTGAGCAATCAACATCAAGGGTTCCATGCCTTTGGCTGCCGCCACTTTTCGAGCATGAGGTAACAGTGATTCAATAAAACTTTGTGGAGAATCAAACAAACTGGCTTTGTCTGCTTTGCTCGAACTAATACCTTCACTGATGCCTCCACTGGTACTTTCGCCCTTGCTAGTGGAGGTATTAGTGGAGGTATTAGCAGCGGTATTAGCAGGATGCGTTTCAGCCGATTGAGATGGTGGTTGAGCGTTATAATTGGCAGCAGGCAGTTGAAATGGTGACTGGCGCTGACCAAAGTCAAAAGATTGACCTTGATTAGATTTAATTTCCAACGGTTTACTGCCCGGTACGATAACATCCATCGCAGAACCACCTTTATTGGGCTGACCCGGTAAACCGCCATCATTACGCAAAACTGACGCCGGAGAGAACTTTTCATTGGTACCAGCCAGCTGCTCCATAATCATATCAGCCAGACCTAAACCACCAGTGTTGGCGATATTAGAAACCATTTGCTGATCATGCATATCTCGATAGAATTTGGTCGATTGACTGTTAAACGGACTGTCGGACTCCAACACTTCGCTGGCTTTACGCATACTGGTTAACAACATTTTGGTGAAGATCGATTCAAATTGTTTCGCCGCCGCTTCTAACGCCGATTTATCTGTGGATGAACGCAGTTTGTCCAATCCGGCAAAATCGTAGTAGTTACTGGCTTGTTCTGAGGCTTGCGCTAATTTATCCATCACTCTACCTGTTGCTGACTCGCTAGTGCGTTAATATTCATCCACAAATGATAACCATTGGGATACCGACTCATACTCTGTTCTGTACTCTCCTCTAGTTAATGCAAGGATAGTGCCGCCTTATTGAAATAAAAGATCAATAAATATTTTTGTTTAAGAACAGTGAGTTAAGGTGGTTTTTACGCGCTGAGGAGAGTGTCAAAATACCGTGATTGAGGTGTCGTAGGGTGCGCAATGCGCACCATTGATGCCGATTTAAGACAAACAATTATTCGTTTTTGATCAACTAAATAACCGATGGGTTATACGCAGGTAAGGTTGGATTGAAGAGGCTGGTGATCCGACATTTCACAGATTCGTGGTGCCGGAAGGTGAATGGTGCGCAGTACGCACCCTACAATGAAGACAAATCATTAAATCACAATCAACTCACCATGGATGGCACCAGCTTCTTTAAGCGCTTCTAAAATCGCCATTAAATCACCAGGAGCAGCACCCACTTCATTGACCGCTCTAACCAAATCATTAAGGCTGGCACCAGGTTCAAACACAAACATCCGAGTATCATCTACCGCAACATCAACAATAGAACGTTGTTCTACCACCGCGGCATCCACTTCGGTGAAAGCATCTGGTTGTATCACCGCCGGGTCTTCAGCAATGGTGACGGTTAAACTACCGTGGGTGATGGCAGCTGGCAGAAGTTTGACGTCTTTACCAATCACGATGGTGCCCGTACGAGAGTTGACAATAATTTTCGCCGCACCATCGGCGGGGGTAAATTCAAGGTTTTCAAGAATCGACATATAAGAAATACGTTTTGAGATATCACGGGGTGCTGTCACCCGAATTGATGATGCGTCCAATGGCGTGGCCACCTGAGCATCAACACTGCCACCAAACATTTTATTAATAACGTCTGATAAACGTTTGGCAGTGGTAAAGTCCGCTTCATGTAAATTAAAGGTGATGTAATCTCCCTGACCAAAAGGACTCGGGATCGCCCGCTCGACAATGGCACCATTAACAATTCGACCAACCGTTGGGGTATTGATAATAATTCGCGAACCATCGAGGCCCTCAGCACCAAGACCACTAACCACTAAAGAACCTTGGGCAATGGCATATACTTCACCGTCTAAGCCTTTCAAAAAAGTTTGGATTAGGGTGCCACCTTTTAAACTTTGTGCACTACCGATAGAGGACACGGTAATGTCAATACGTTGACCAGGTTTTGAAAAAGCAGGCAATTCTGCATGAACAGCCACCGCTGCCACATTTTTGATTTTCGGCTTAATGCCCGCAGGCATCGAAATACCAAAGCTGCCCAACATGGTTTTAAAGCTTTGCTCGGTAAAAGGGCTGTTCTCGCCGCTACCAGCCAAACCCACCACCAAACCATAACCAATCAATTGGTTAACACGAACCCCTTCGACATCTGAGACATCTTTCACTCGCACAGCCGATGCCGACTGACTCCAAGCCAATAGCAAGGTGAGCATTGCCATTTGTTGTACGATCACTAACAGTCGTTTAGTCATTATCTTTCCCCACTAAAACCAATAAAACCAATAAAACCAATAAAATAGTTAAACCCATAAAGTGTTTATAAAAACCTAAAAAGGCCACCATTTACTGGTAAAAAATTGTGACAACCAACCTGCCTGCTGCCCTTTATGAAAATCTCCAGTGCCGCTATATTCAATGCGCGCATTGGCCACTTTGGTAGAGGTGATGGTATTATCCGAGCCGATATCCTCTTGTCGGATAACACCTGATAAACGGATAAATTCACGCCCGGTATTGAGTTCAATCCACTTTTCACCGCGGATCATCAAGTTACCATTAGGATAAACCCGCAACACATTGACCGAGATACTGCCAGATAAGCTGTTGCTCTGGTCGGCTTTGGCATTACCAGAAAAGTCATTGCTACTATTCAGACCAAATTGAATCGCTTTCTTATCAAAGTTAATCGGCAATCCACCAAGGCCAGTAATGGGGTTAACCGTATTGGCCGTCTCACTGTCATATTCGTTTTTGGCCTTTTTACTGGCCTGAGTGCTTTCATCCAACTCAATGGTGATGATATCGCCGACTCGTCTGGCTTTAGAATCAGAATAAAGACTACTGGCCATGGCTTTACGAAATAGTGAACCTGTAGGTACAATTTGATCATCGGGTTGCTCTGGCACCACGGGTTCGAAAAATACACTGTCTTGTTGACGCGTTGGCTCTGTCACGGCACAGCCAGATAACAACACCACTCCAGTGAATGCTACCGCCAGTGCCCTCACTGGTATTAGCGATTTTAAGCTTAATAATAGTCTCATCATCCTCTCCACATGTTTATAACTGCTGAATCGCGGTACCAAGCATCTGATCAACCGATGAAATCACTTTGGAGTTCATTTCGTAAACCCGCTGACTTTCAATCAGGTTTACCAACTCTTCGGTCACATTAACGTTAGAAGTTTCTAACGCGCCCTGCACGATGCTGCCCAAACCTTCCAGTCCTGGGGTGCCCTGAACAGGCGCGCCACTGACGGCAGTTTCGGTATAAAGGTTTTGGCCGATAGGTTCCATACCAGCCGGGTTAATAAAGCTTGAAATGCTAATTTGGCCGACATTGACATTGTCTGCCGTGCCTCTAACACGAACCGATACCTGACCATCTTGAGAAATAGTCACTGACTGCGCATCTGCGGGTATAGTGATACTGGGTTGTAACGGGAAACCAGCACCAGAAGTCACGATTTGACCGGTTTCATCGGTCGTCAACTGTCCGCTACGGGTATAACCAATAGAGCCGTCAGGTTGAAGGATTTCGAAAAAACCTTTACCCTGCACCATAATATCCAGCGGATTTTCGGTGGTCAGCATATTGCCCTGAGAAAAGTTCTTTTGGGTCGCAACGACCTTGGTACCTGCACCAAGCATCAAACCGTTAGGTAATTCGGTATCTGTTGAAGAACGACCGCCAGGCTGATTGATATTTTGATAGAGCAAATCTTCAAACACAGTTCGGCTCTTTTTAAAACCGACGGTGCTGGCATTGGCAAGATTATTCGAAATCACCGCAATATCTCTTTGCTGGGCATCTAAGCCTGTTTTACTGATCCATAATGCTGGGTGCATAAGCCACCTCCGGTTATTGGTTAAGGTTTAGTGTATCGTTATATTAAACGTCTAAACTACACAATTCTAAAAATTTGGTTATGATGCTTGTCGTTTTCTTCAGCTTCTTTCATCATCTTGACCTGCATTTCAAATTGACGTTGAATGCTGATCAAGTTAACCATTTCACCTACCGCGTTAACGTTACTCGCTTCGAGTACCCCGCTGACCACGGTAATTTGCGCATCGGCATCTTCTAGAGTGCCATCTTTACGACGAAACAAACCATCTTTGCCTTTGGTGATCTCTGGACCGTCAGGATTAACCAATTTAATTCGGTCAACATCTTCAAGCCCTTCAGGAGGTGCACCTAATGGCAACACGGTGATGGTGCCATCTCTGCCGATTTCAATTTTTTCCAGTGGTACGGGTAAAGTGATTGGACCGCCATCGCCCATCAACATCAAACCATCAGAGGTTTGCAATGTGCCAGTCGCACTGATCATCAAGCTACCTTTGCGAGTATACGCTTCGTTACCCTCAGCATCTTGAACCGCAATCCAGCCTTTGCCTTCTACTGCAATGTCCAAATCTCTGCCTGTACTTTTCAAAGCGCCGCCGTCAAAGTTTTGACTAGGAATCTCTGTCATCGCAAATACCCGAGTCGGCAAACCTTCACCAAACGCCTGCATAGAACGAGCTTGCTCCATATCCGCTTTAAAGCCATTGGTTGAGACGTTAGCGAGGTTATTGGCGCTGATGGTGATAGCATTAAGGTTCTGCTTGGCACCACTGGCGGCGATATATAGCATATGATCCATAACTGTCCTCTTGCTTTTTTGACGCTTTGATTGATTATATAGTAGGTAGTGCAACTTCAATGCCAAGCTTTTCCTTAACGCTTTTTTCTCTGAAAAAAAGTGTTAAGGAAAAGTGATCTGCTGCGCAGGGGCGAAGAGGTACGGAAGCGAGGGCACGCAGCTTTTGTACCTCTGAGGTGGAGCCATGGATGGCGACAGGGAAACGCCTCAGGGACGAATTCCATTTACATGCCTTGTTTAGGACTCATCTTGATTTTGGAATTAGTCTTGCGGCTTCGATCAACTAGTCGGGGTTCGATTATTTGACAAGCATAAAAAAGACCGCGCAAGGCGGCCCATAACGTAAAACCAATAGGGTTATCGTATCTGTAGTACAGTCTGCTGCAAGGTACTGTTGACCTCCAGCGCCCTTGAGTTGGCCTGGAAGTTTCTTTGTGCGGCAATCAAATCAACCAGCTCGTTGGTCAGGTTTACGTTTGATGACTCCAATGCTGAGGAGTTGATACTACCAAAAGTCCCCGTATTAGCCTCACCTGCCAGCGGTTCACCTGAGTCGAGGCTTTTCTTCCATGCCGTATTACCGACTTGACGCAAACCCTGAACGTTACCAAAACGAGCAACGGCTATCTGGCCTAAGAAAGACGAATCACCATTACTGTATGATGCGACGATTTTACCACCAGCATTAATATCAATACCCGTCAATCGACCGACGGTAGCACCATCTTGTTCCAATGAACTGACTTCAAATTTTGACGCATACTGGGTCGGGTTTCTGGTGCCTGCACTATCGCGCATATTCACTGTCATCGACGCCGGAAATTCAGCACCATTGGTCAAGACACCTGAAATCCCCGCACCAGCACCACCAACAAAAGTCGCAGGCAAGAAAGGCGACGGATTAGGCTGACCATCTGCAGTAAAGGTCAAGGTCTGGGCTGGTATGCCCACCGTTGAACCTGCCACCGTTGATAAATCTGTACCATCAATGGAGTAATGAACATTCCAAGTATTGGCAGTATTAGGTGCAATCAGTGGACCCGTTTTGACAAAGAATACGCCGAGAACGTGTGCCTCACCCAAGCTGTCATAAATCGTGGTGGAAGTCGATGAACTATAAGACGCCAAATCCGTTGGTGAAAAGGTATTGATTACGGGTTGGGTTAAACGAGAATCGAGGTTCATTGATAAAAAGACATTATTGGTTGAACGCGGTGCCCCGGCAGAATCAGGTATTTGAATTGGCTGGGTGGTGGTTAAACTCACCGAGGTTGTCGCCCCTGTACTTGGATCCGTTGGGAAGCCCTGCAAGAAGTTACCTTGTGAATCAACAATGAAATTGTCCTTATTAAGCTTAAACGCACCAGCACGGGTAAAAGTCATATCCCTTGATGCGATATCAGGGGTCATCGCATAAAAACCATCACCAGTGATCGCCAAATCGAGCGAGTTATTGGTAAACTGCAATGATCCTTGGTGAAACTGCTGTGCAATCTGAGCGGTGGCCACACCATCACCCACTTTGGTTTTACCTGAGCTAAAAATCGACGATGCGTAAACATTGGCGAATTCAGCGCGAGATTCTTTAAAGCCGGTTGTACTAACATTAGAAATGTTATTGGCCGTTGTATCCAGATCTTTCTGGGCAGCAGCGATGCCGCTTAATGCTATACCAAAACTCATAATCTACCTCGTTATTCGCTTAACCGCGATGTCTTTTCAAGTGACTCGGCAACGACGCCAAATTTTTGTCATGTTGTTGTTGTTTACTACTACTGGTGCTGGTTGTGTAATGCCCTGCGTTGCTACGACGAGTCAACCGGGTCTGTTACACAAGTTCAAACACCATGCTCTTACTTATTTAAACGTCACCAACTTCTTCTACATCATCCAACTTAACCGAACCATTGTTGGTATTAATGGTTAAGCCAGTACCGTTGGCCCCAATGCTAACACTCTGCACCTGGGCATAGGTCGACACCGGGAAGGTGGTGCCTTTATTGGCCATGGTGCCCTGAGCATCGATGTTGTATACACCCTCAGGCACCGGAT
>JBLGCB010000060.1:0-23001 GCA_047617105.1 Phenylobacterium sp.
CAGTTTATCGCATTGGGTTTTAATATATACACCGATGTTATTGGCAGAGATCAAATCATCAGTCAAAGCCGATTTTTAATGGAAAGAATGACCCGAGAATTGCGTGAGGCTTTGCCCAATAGTACTCGGGTGCAACTTAGTGGCGACGTGCAATGCATTGAATTTGTGCCGATCCAAGCCAGCTCCAGTTATGTCGATATTCCGGTGTTTCCTGAGCCTGTGAGTGGCATCATTTCGGTGGTTGAACATGGCATTGATGCTGTCGATGCCAATAAAATCGTGATCTATCCGCTCAGTACATTTGATGTTTATGGCACAGATGCCAGCGCCGCTTTGACCGGTAATATTTTCGCTGTTGCGGCTGCGCCTAGCAATGGCATCACGGCGGTCAATTTGGCCCTAAACAATGCCGTCAATTTTGATTCAGATTCCCCCACTCAGCGCTATTACTTGGTGAAAAATGCCATCAGTTATTGTGTCAATAATGTCTCGGGCGAAGCGAAACGTTTTTCGGGTTATTGGCCGCCAGCCACCCAGGTGTCACCACCGAGTGATTGGGACAATGGGGTATTGATGGCTGAAAATATCCGCGCTGGTACTACCCCCTTTTCTTATGCAAGCGCCACCTTAATCGCTAATGCCGTGGTCCAGCTAACCCTTGAGTTTGAACGCAACGATGAAACTATCAGCTTTAATCATGAGGTGCATCTTGTTAATGTTCCTTAATCGGTCTAAGCCTGAGAGGCGTGAGAAGTCTCGTCAAAGCAGCCGTCGCAAACAACGTCATAGCCGCGCCAAACAGCGAGGCAGTATGTTGGTGATTGCTGTTTTTATTTTAACGGTTATGATGCTGATCGCCACCACCATGATGGATGTCCTGTCTGATTCGGCCAATGCAGTGGCTTATGAAGTGTATGGTACTCGGGCATTAAGCGCAGCCAATAGTGGCGCCGAGCTTGCAATGCAACAAATTTTTCCCTATGACGGTGCTGCCATTCCCGTCGTTTGTCCGGTCGCTGCAAATTATGATGCGACGGTTGAATTTGCGCTGAATTTGTCAGGCAGTAACCATACCGGATTTACTGACTGCACCGTGGCTGTTCAATGTTTGCAGTTTGAGGTTGCCGAAACCGGTTATACCCACTATCGAATCGAAAGCACTGCGACTTGCGGTAGCGGTGATTTTTCTACGGTCAGAACCGTCGCCTTAGAGGCCAGACAACGTTAGACCGAGTTTTGCAAATCACAAGCGAGCAACTCGATAAATTCTCATCAAGGTCTATACTTAATAGGTGATTGATGTGAAATAGCAGAGGTAGGGCTCGTGGTACACAATCGGTGGTTCACTAAAGTGTTGGGTTTTTTGGCCTTATGGTGTGGTTGGTTGTCGTTCAACCTGTCTGCGGCTCAGTGCTCGGCCACTTATGTTGATGGTTTGACCAGCAACAGTAATGGCGGCAGTATTGTGTTTGGTAAAAATTCAATGATCACCGGTAACCCGGATCTGATCTTGGCTACCCCTTCTGTAGACAGTTCATCCCAAGGCGCTTCCTGTCAATCAGCCGATTGTACATCTGGTGGCACTGCTGTGCCGACAATGAGCCTCGGCGTTTTTCAAAGTACTTCCAGTTCTACCCCAGTAACGGTGCCAAAAAATGGCGCTGGCACCATAGGGTATTCAGGCACTAACCAATATGACGAGGTCAAGGTTGAACAAGGTGCAGTGCTCACTGCAAATAGTGGTTATAGCGAATATTTTTTTCAAAAATTAACCATTAGTAAAAATGCGGTAGTTAACCTGCCTGCCGGAGATTATTGGATTAATGATTTATCCACAACCCAGGGTATGTCCATCAATATCAGTGGTGCTGGCACCATCAGACTCTTTATCAACAATAGCGCTACTTTTGAAAAAAACTCAGCTGTTAATGGCCAAGGTAGCTCATCGAATCTGTTTATCTATTCTTATAGTGATGTGATCATGGGCGAGGGGGCACATATCAAAGGTTATGTGTACGCGCAAGCGACAATAACCACGGGCAAAAATTCATTGATCACAGGTGGTGCGTCAGCCGCAGATATTATTACTGGCCAAGGGTCACAAATCGCTTATAAAAGTGCAGATATTACTAATACCGACTTTGGTTCTGCTTGTACCAATGGTGTTACAATTGATCATTATGAAATCAGCCATGATAGTGTTGGCGCGACGTGTGCAGCAGAATCGGTGACCATTAAGGCGTGTGTTAATGCCGATTGTTCTTCGTTGTTGACCAGTGCGGTTAGCTTGAATTTTCAGGCCAATGGCACCACCAAAAGCTCTCCTTCTTTTACCGGCAGTACCACCTTTACTTATAGTCATATCAGTGCTGAAACACTGACATTGTCTATCGATAGCCCAAGTAAAACACCGGACAACGCATTGGTATGTGATGACGGTACTGGCACCAGTTGTGATATTGTTTTTTCGTCTGACAGCTGTGCTGCGGGCGGAGAGTGTGCGGTCTACTTTCCTGATTCAATTCAGGGCAATGACGCTTCGAGTGTTATAAAGTTCAAAAACAATGGTAAGGTGATTAGCGATGGTGACAATGTATTGACCTTCCCCACACTGACTGATGAAACGTCTGGCGGTCACAATACCTGTAATACTGTTGATTGTACAATTTCTACTGCCACTTCCCCCCCGATAACCTTGCCGACATTTGAAACCACCTCAGTGACCACGGATTTGACCCTAGCTTCAGGCACTGTCACCATTGGCACTGGTGGTGATCATGATATGACCGAAATCGACCAGTTAATCGTCCAAGGGACCTCTAATGTTACATTTATCGCCCCTGGGGATAAATATGTGATCAAGAGTGCTTGGTTTAAAGACACTGCGGAGATCACCATGAATGCGGGTGTTTACTGGTTTGATTTTTTAGAGATCACCGGGGATATTGAGCTGATTATTAATGGCTCAGTGACCATTTATGTTAATCAGCATTTTGATATCGAAAATAACGCCCAGATTAACGCCAATGGTGCTGCCCAAAATCTGGTGTTTGTCGGTTATGAACAAATTCATTTAAAAAACGATGTTGTTGCCCATGCGGTGCTCTATGGGGCTGGTAACGATGTCCACATTCAAAACCAAGCAGCATTAACTGGGGCTATCTCTGCTAGTGGCAAGCTTGAAATCAAAAATGATGCCACGGTGACTTTTGAGGATGTTAGCAATGTGACAGTGGGTGGTGTTTGTACGGGCACGCCGGTGGAGATTGACCACTTTGAGATTATTCATGATAGTGCCGGTTCAACCTGTGCCGACGAATCTGTGACCATCAAAGCGTGTGCCAATGTTGATTGCTCAGCATTGGTGACGGCGTCAGTGAGTGTCGATTTTCAGGCGGACGGGGTGACCAAAAATTCAGCTTCTTTTACTGGCACCACCACTTTTTCTTATAGTCATACCACGGCCGAGAGCCTTACTTTATCTGTGGCCAATCCCAGCTCTACCCCAGATAATCCGTTAGTGTGCGATGATGGCAGTGGCACCAGCTGTGATATTCTCTTTTCGTCTACGGGTTGTCCGACGGCGGGTTCTTGTACGGCATTTTTCCCTGACTCCATCCAGGGCAATAGCAGTTCTAGTCAAATTAAGTTTAAAAATACAGGTAAAATCATTAGTGATGGTGATAGTGTGCTGACTTTCCCTAACATCACTGACGATACCGCTGGTAGTCATAATACTTGTAATACCACTGATTGTACCATCACCGGTTCGACCTCACCCGCTTTGGTGCTGCCAGCGTTTGAAACCACTTCAACCAGCACGGATTTAAACATTGCTAGTGGTACCGTTACGATTGGCAGTGGCGGTGATCATGACATGACTCAAGTTGATGAAATGACCATCAATGGTAGTGCTAATGTCACTTTTCTTGCCCCTGCCGATAAACATGTCATCGATAGTGCATGGTTTAATGGTAGTGCGGTGATCACCCTGAATGAGGGCGAGTACTGGTTTGATTTTTTGGAAATTCTTGACTCTGTTGAATTGATCATCAATGGGCCTGTGACCATTTATGTTAATCAGCATTTTGATATTGAAGATACTGCTCAAATCAATGTCAGCGGGGCCGCACAGGATCTGGTGTTTGTCGGTTATGACAAGATTCATTTAAAAAACGATGTCGTCGTCCATGCTGTGTTATATGGGGTCGGGGATGACGTGCATATTCAAAACCAAGCAGCATTGACCGGGGCGATTTCAGCCAGTGGCAAAGTTGAAATTAAAAATACCGCTACGGTCACCTTTGAAAACGTCAGCAATACCCAAGTGGGCGATATATGTGGTGGCGTAGGTTCCAATGTCGACCATTATCGGCTGCTATATGATGGTACGGCGTTAACCTGTGCTGCTGAAACGATAACCATAAAAGCCTGTGCCAACAGTGATTGCACCACCCCGTATGCCAGTGCCACCACAGTGACTTTTAGCGCCTCAATTCCCTTGCCAGCAACCTCTTCAACCGCGTTGACGTTCACCGATTCAGCCACTATTGAAGTGGGGGAATCCAGCGAGACAACGGTGACATTAAGCTTGCCTGCGACCAGTCCAAGCGGAACGTCTGCCCTACAGTGTTATAAAGACAGTGTGTTAGACTCAACGTGCAGTTATTATGTCGACGATACTGGCTTTTTGTTTATTAACGACACCGATATTGCCGATCCGGTGAATAAATTTATTATCCCTACTCAACTGTCGAATAAATCCTCGGCGACAGGTTACAACCAAAAAACCCTGTCGTTTCAGGCGGTGCAATTAGATCCGGTCAGTGCTTCGTGTGTTCCGCTGTTTGTTGATGGCACCACGGTGGCGGTTGATTTGGCCTATCAATGTGAAAATCCGTCAGATTGTTCAGGTAGCCCAGTGACGATGATCAATGATGGTAATCAATTGACCTTGGGTAAGTATGAGACCTATACCACCCACAATGTTTTGTTTGGCGCTGATGCTAAAGCGACATTTTCGTTCATTTATCCAGAGGCCGGGCAAATCAAACTTCATGCTAAAAAAGCGATTGAACTGGTACCGGATGAAACCAAAACCATGATTGGTAGCAGTAACAGTTTTGTGGTTAGGCCATTTGGTTTAAAACTGGATTTGGCGGGAGATCTCACCGGAACGGCGGCAGATGTCAACGGCACTGTGTTTAGAAAAGCAGGGGAGGCGTTCAGTGTTACTGCCACAGCGGTGCGCTGGGTGTCGGGCGAAGACAGCGTCGACAATAATGGTCAGCCGGATGATTTAACCAGCTTAAACGATAATGCTACGGCGGCCAATTTTAGCAGTGAAATATTTAAATTGACCCATGCGGTTGAGCATCCTACAGATGCCCCAGCCACCGGGACATTGGCTGGCAGTACGGTCAGCGAACTGTTTAGTGCCAGTGTCGCCGCAGTTGCCGACATCACTTGGGATGAAGTAGGTATTATCACCCTCAATGCGGGGCTTAGTGATGCCGATTACCTTGGTACGGGCAATGTGTATGGGCAATTGGCCAATGTTGGCCGTTTTGTGCCAGACCACTTTACCCTCGTCAATGGCGGTGTGGTGCCGACTTGTGGGGCATTTACCTATATGGGTCAGCCATTTAATCTACAGCTGCAAGTTGAAGCGCGCAACAGTGCTAACGGCATCACCACCAATTACAAAAGCGGTCATGACAAAGGGGTGTTAAGTTATGTCGCCGAAAATGATATTGCGGGTATTGACAAAGATTTGACCGCCCGGTTAGCGGTGCCAGCACAGGTATGGGCAAATGGCTCGATTAATACCGTAGTAGCGGCCACCATCGCCCGTGATGCTTTTAACGCGGCTGATAACCCTGCCCAAATCGATGAAAAAAGAGATCCCTTAACGGCTGTGTTTGTCGGTTTACAGATTGATGATGGCGAAAGTGAAGGGACTATTGAATTGGTGGATTTAGTCGGCGGGGCGCTGGATATGAATGCCGCCGTATCGGGTGGTTGTGGTGGTAGTTGTGATGCCCTGAACTTACAAGCGGCGGGTATTGAAATGCGTTATGGTCGCTTAAATTCATTGCCCACTTATGGTCCGATAACACAATAGGTCCAAATACCCTTATTTGTTGAGCATTACAATGGTAGCAATTTTGTTTTAAATAGCGATGATAATTGCAGTGTCATCAACACCTCAGAGGTCACGCTGGCGGGCGGCAATAGTGTCACTTTTAATGGTTTCACTTATGATGTTTATGCCATAGATACGACAATTGGTGTGACCGACACCACGGTGTTGTTCAGTGTGGCTGGTCCAACGACGGCTGCACAGCTTAGTGCAGTCAATGGTTATTTCGACCTGACGTTAAATGTGCCAAGAGTGGTCTCAGGGGTCGAGACGGGTCAAGTGCCACTTAGTATTAACATTAACGCTTATCCTTGGTTACAGTTCGACTGGGGCGGTGATGGCGTCGATGATATCATTTTGCCTGAAGCCACCGCCACGTATGGTCAACTGAGAGGCAACGACCGGGTGATTTATTGGCGAGAGAAGCGGTGATTTAGGTTAAGTTGCTCGGCCAAGGTTAAATTCGGTGTCAACAAATCTTTACACTGTCGTTCAAAAGCCAATAAGCCTTTGCCGTCACCATAAGAGTAGACATTGGTTTAAAGACTGTTTATTCTTGCCCCATACGCTTTGGCCAGACGATCCCGTCGATAGAGCGCCATGCTCTGTCAAAGTCAATCAGGCCAAATCAGGCCAACGAGTCACCCGAATTAAAGTGGTGATCACAGCCCTCTGAATTAAGTAAAAGATAAGGTATTGATATGTTTGTTGCAAATAAAACCCACAACCCTGATTTGACCAGTTGGGTTGCGTCGGCCAATGTCGCCAATAATGATTTTCCGGTGCAAAATTTGCCTTTTGCCATCTTTCGTCGCGCCAATTCAAATGAAGCGTTTCGTGGTGGGGTTGCTATAGGTGATCAGGTTGTCGACTTGGCTGCATTGTCACAAGCCAATGTGTTTACAGGTGATGCCGCCACGGCGCTTGGGGCGTGTAGCAAACCACAATTAAATGATTTTATGGCGATGAAACCCGCTGTCTGGTCTGCCTTACGTCTGGCGTTGTCTGATGCTTTGGCTACAGGTTCAACTCTAGTTGATGCTGTGACGGCTTGTCTGGTTGCTCAGGCAGATGTTGAATATGATTTGCCTTGCCATATTGGTGATTACACCGATTTTTATACTTCGATTCACCACGCCACCACAGTCGGCTCTTTGTTCCGTCCTGATAACCCGTTATTGCCAAACTATAAATGGTTGCCGATTGGCTATCACGGCCGTTCTTCGTCGATTGAAGTCTCTGGTCAGCAATTTCATCGTCCAAAAGGGCAGACCAAACCACCAACCGCCGAAACGCCAAGTTTTGGTCCGTGTAAACGTTTAGATTATGAAATGGAAGTGGGCATTTACATCGGTGGCGGTAACGCACTCGGTGATGCGATTGATATTGATGACGCAGATGACCATGTTTTCGGCCTGTGTTTGTTCAATGATTGGTCGGCCCGTGATATGCAAGCGTGGGAATACCAGCCGTTAGGTCCGTTTTTGGCCAAGAACTTTGCCTCTACCGTATCACCGTGGATCATCACTAACGAAGCCTTGGTGCCATTTCGAACCAGCTGGAGCAGAGATGCGGCAGACCCACAACCGATGGATTACCTAGGCAGTGCCAATAACAGCGATTTGGGTTCTTATGATGTTGAGCTGGAAGTATTACTCGAAACCGCCAAAATGCGCGAAGAAAATGCAGCACCAGCCAAACTGAGCCAATCAAATTTCCACCATTCTTACTGGACAGTGGCGCAGATGGTGGCGCATCATACAGTGAATGGCTGTAACCTCAAGCCGGGCGACTTTTTAGGCAGCGGTACCCAGTCAGGTCCACAGGCCGAAGAAGCGGGTTCAATGCTTGAACTGTCAAATGGCGGTAAAAAGCAGATTGATTTAGGCAACGGCGAAACCCGAGCCTTCCTTGACGATGGCGATGCCGTTATCATGCGCGGTTATTGTCAAAAAGACGGTGCCAAGCGCATTGGTTTTGGTGAAGTATCTGCATTGGTTCTGCCGGCCAAAAGCTAAAACGAGTTGCGCATGGGGATAACCCATGCGCCAAACCACCGAGCATATATGCAAGAAAGAGCGCCAGAGCGAGCACAATACGAAAGACTGGTAAAAGCGGCTTCCTGGGCACCCTTGGTCGCAGTTTCAATCCTGATCATCTGCAAAATCTACGCCTGGGTCATGACCGGGTCGGCCAGTATCATGGCCACATTAACTGATTCAATCCTCGATATCGCCGCCTCAGGCATCAGCTTCTTTGTGATCCGTTACGCCCTCGAACCTGCCGACAATGAACATCGCTTTGGTCACGGTAAAGCCGAATCTCTGGCTGGTTTGGCCCAAGCGGCATTTATTTGTGGCTCTTCGGTATTATTGATTTTTCACTCTGTAAGCCGATTGGATAAATCCGCCCACATCGAACATTTTGAAATTGGCCTGTGGGTGGCTGCATTTTCGATTGTAGTCACTCTGATTTTGGTGATTTTTCAAAACTGGATATTGAAACAAACCAACTCGGTGGCAATCAAAGCAGATTCGCTGCATTACAAAGGCGATTTATTATTAAATGCTGCAGTTTTTCTGGCGATATGGCTGGCACATGAGGGGATCCCTTATGTTGATGCGGTGTTTGCGATTTTGATTGCGGCTTACTTGCTTTACAATGCTTGGCTGGTGGCGCGGCAAAGTGCCGAGAGTTTGATGGATACGGAATTATCCGATGAAGAACATGAAAGAATTTTGCAAATTGCGTTAAGTCACCCTCAGGTCTCTGGGGTGCACGAGTTTAGAACTCGCGAAGCGGGCCATACTAAGTTTATTCAGATGCATCTTGAAATGGATGATAACCTGACGTTATATCAAGCCCATCTCATTTCAGAAGAAGTCGAAGTCGCGCTCGCTGAGCAATTTGGTAACGTTGATGTGATTATTCATGAAGATCCCGAGTCGCAGGCGGATAAGCGTTTTCGCAGTTGATGGTCAAAAAACGCCAACATCGCACCAATCGCTTTATGACGAATAGTGTCCACTTCAAACAATATCTCATGCCTTGCATCGGCTAATTCGAGTTTCTCACAACCATTTAAGCGACAAAACTTATCTTGCGCCGCCAAACTGACGATGGTTTCTTCACCGGCTTGCAACAGCAATAACGGTGTTTTTAGCTGTGACAGGTTAGCATAAAGCTGGTCGATGGCATTTAACGAGGTGGCCAACCAATGAAAGGTTATGCCGCCGAGTTTTAACGCTGGAATATCTTCATTCTGCTGACGAAATTGACGATAGCGAATTTCGCTGTGGGTTAACTGGTTTTGCTCGAAGGGCAGCCAATGATAATCGCCTTGGTCAAGAAAATAGTCAGTGCTGTTATTGCTTCGTTTTTTCCACCAGACTAACAAACGAATTAGCGGTATCGCGACGGCCGCTGGGACTTTTCCCGGGTTAAAGCCATACATCGGGGCTGACATGGTGGCCGCGGCAAAATCATCTGGATATTGCTGTAAATATAAGGTCGCGATGGTACACCCCATCGAATGGCCAAGCAAAAAACGCTGGTCACTGGTTTTGGCGTTAACAACCTCATGGTAAAAATGTTTTAAATCATCGACATAATGCTGAAAATCCGCCACATACCCTTTTTGCGGATGGTCTATCAATTTATCAGATAAACCTTGGCCGCGATGGTCGATAATAAATACCGAGTAACCCTGTTGAACCAAATCATAGATCAATTCCTGATACTTAAGATAACCTTCCGAGCGTCCGGGCGATATCACTATCGTCGCTTTGGCTTGTGGGCAAAGGGTGTAGGCATAGCTGATTGTGACATTATCGGTGCTGGTAAACTGGCTTTCGATCACCGATTGCTGCCAAAAAGGCAGAATGATTTGAGCATAATGCTCGGTCAGCTGGTGTTCTGATGACAAGTTCAACGCTAAAGGAGACAATTCGGTCATGGATGATTATTGGCAAACGATGATAATGGATTTACCCCATCATATAGCGAATTCTGATTGAAACCAAAAAAAGATTGATCAATTGTGCTAAAAAGCGATCGCACGTCGCATAATACTGATATCCAGCAACAAAACTGGCAGCATAGGTCACGCGTGGGCATGAAAAGACTGCCCACCCTACGGCGTTTATTGCTAGTTACGATTTGGCTTTCATTGGTTATTGTTCAAGGTTATTGTCCATGAGAATGTTTTACATTGTAGTGTTTTTATTATCGTTGCTAACAACCCTGAAAGCTCAGGCGTATAACGTTGATTATCAGATCACCCCAGATAAATCACTCGACACGTTAAAAGTTAAAGTTTGCTTTGATGAGCAGGTGCCCAAGGCTTTATATAATGGTATGTGGGATGAGAACCGTCGGCTAGGCAGTGCGGTTGACCAGAATCAGCGTCAACTCAGGGTAAGAGACAATAGAATGTCGCTTAAAGGGGTGTTATCCCGCCAATGCATTCGTTACGAAGCGGATATATCGAGCAACAATAATCGCCGCCGTAGCAATTATCGTGCGGGAAGCGACAAGGTCATCAATAATGATAGCTGGTTGTGGCAGCCAAAAAACCTCACCACTAAAGACAGGGTTAGACTGTCTTTTAATTTGCCCAAAGGGTATAACGTCTCAACGCCGTGGACCGCTGTGGAAGCGTCGGGCAACAGCAAAACATTCCTTCTCACCACCACCCCATATGACTGGACCAGCCGCATTGCTATCGGTCAATTTACCATTGAACCAGTGAAAGTGGCCAATCAGACCCTTCAAGTGGCGATATTAAATAGCAAACCACCACGTAAGCAACAATACATCGATTGGATAAAACAGGTTTCTGAGGCCATTGCCGGAGTCACTGGTGATTTTCCGGTGGATAATGCACAAATCTTGATCACCCCAATCGGCGCGAAACGAGAAGCGGTGCCCTGGGGAGAAGTGCAGCGGGGTGGTAGTGTCGCCGCCCATTTTTTCGTTGATAGTTTTCGACCGATCCAGCAGTTTAAAGACGATTGGACAGCGGCCCACGAATTAAGTCATATGTTGGTGCCGTATATAAGCCGCGATGAATTATGGTTATCTGAGGGTATCGCCAGTTATTATCAAAATGTGGCGCGGGCCAAAGCGGGTATGATCAGCCCGCAAATAGGATGGCAAAAACTGCTGGCGGGGTTTTCTCGTGGCATCAAATCGGCAAAAAAGGAAAGCCTGAGCAACGCTTCGGCGATTATGCAAATGTACTGGGGTGGGGCAGCAATGTATCTAATGGCCGATGCCCAATTACGCCAGCGCAGCAATAATCAGCAGCATCTGGGGACTGTGTTGGCCAAATTCAATCAATGTTGTCGCCTAGGTACACAGCGTTGGAGTGGATTGGCGTTAATGAAAAAGTTTGATCAACTGAGCAACAGCCTGATATTCACCAGTTTATATCAAACCGAGGCACAAGCGCGGCGTTTTCCTGACATTATGCCACTGTTAGGGCAAATGGGCTTTAAACAGTTAAAAGCAGATAAAGGCAGTAAACTCAGTGATAAGGCGTTGATGATGATGCGCTGATGTTGAGCTAGTGTTGAGGTATCACTAAGGAAAGAGGCCGAATTAGGTTTTACTGGCGAAAACAAGGCTTTTACTGTATGCTGCACGGCCGCCATGGGTCCCCTGGCACTGCAAGCTAAAAGTGCAGGTTCAAACAGACAACGTTAAAAGTGAACATCTATGAATTTTACCTCGCTGGGTTTATCTGACTCAATCCTTGATGCCGTCGCCGACGCCGGTTACGACACCCCTTCTCCAATTCAAATGCAGGCGATCCCTGCGGTGCTTGAAGGCAAGGATGTGATGGCAGCAGCCCAAACGGGTACCGGAAAGACGGCTGGTTTTACGCTGCCAATCCTCGAATTACTGTCAAGAGGTCGGGGACCAAAACCAAATCATGTTCGCACCTTAATATTAACCCCGACCCGTGAGTTGGCGGCGCAGATTGCCGAGAGTGTTGCAACCTACGGTAAAAATCTGTCATTGAGCTCAACCGTGGTTTTTGGTGGGGTTAAAATTAACCCTCAGATGATGAAATTACGCGGTGGCGTCGATATTCTGGTGGCCACGCCTGGCCGTTTGATGGACTTGTACGAGCAAAAGGCGGTGAAATTCAACCAGCTTGAAGTGTTGGTATTAGACGAAGCTGATCGGATGTTGGACATGGGTTTTATCCGTGACATCAAAAAAATCATCGCATTACTGCCCAAACAACGCCAAAACCTATTGTTTTCGGCGACATTTTCCGAAGAGATTCGAGAATTGGCCAAAGGTCTGGTTAACAACCCCGTTGAGATCTCTGTCAGCCAGCGTAATGCTGCGGCACAATCGGTAGAGCAGGTGGTGTATGCCACCGATAAAGCCCGGAAGTCGGCGTTATTAACGCGCTTGATTCATGATAACAACTGGGAACAGGTGCTGGTGTTCACCAAAACCAAACACGGGGCCAATCGTTTAACCAAACATCTTGAAAGCAAGAATATTAAAGCCGCGGCCATTCATGGTAATAAAAGCCAGGGTGCAAGAACCAAAGCGCTGGCTGATTTTAAAGCGGGTAATGTTCGGGTGCTGGTGGCGACGGATATCGCCGCACGTGGTTTAGACATTCATCAACTACCACAAGTGGTTAACTTTGATTTGCCTCATGTGTCTGAAGATTATGTTCACCGCATTGGTCGTACCGGTCGGGCAGGACAAACGGGCCATGCGGTATCGCTAGTGTGTGCAGATGAAGCCAAGTTATTAACTGGCATTGAACGTTTGATTCAAAAAACACTCGAACGGGCCAGCCTTGAAGGTTTTGAACCTGTTAACGTAGTGCCACCTTCGCCAAAATTACGGGCACTAAAAGCGAAAGCGCCGAAAAAAGCCAGACCTGACGCTAAGTCTGATAGAACCAAGTCTGAACATAAAGATGGTCAGCGCTCTGGCGATAATGCTCGGGGACATAAACCTGCGGGCAAAAACAAACGTCATACCCCAAATGGTGGTAGTAACAATGCTGAAGGTGGTAATGCTAACCGCGGCGGCAATGCTAATCGCGGTGGTAATGCTAACCGTGGTGGCGATGCTAATCGTGGCGGCGATGCGGGTAACCGTTCTCGTCGTGGTGGTCAAGGACAAGGACAACGTAGCGGCTGTTGATGGTTTATCTTATCCTCCAAAGTATGGGGTGTGCGCCAAGTGCACCCTATGAGGCGGGGTTTATCGGCAATCAATTAATAACTTTAGATGTAAATAAAAATATAACCTCTTCTCACAGTTGATAATGCGTTAATGGTGAAAGTTGGAAACATTGCTTTTAAAGTGGCTCTTTCCTGTTTTGTAACATCACTGGTAATACTAATCGTTTTATCTGTATTGTTGTCATTTTTTTCAGCGATACTGGTCTTTATTCCGGCAACTACAAAACTTTTCTGCAGATTCTTCATTTGAGCGTGTTCTTCATTATTCTCATAAAATAGGTATATCTGGTAACTAGCCAATGCTTCATTTACTTTGAGTTGCTCGTGTTTGGATATTATAGTGGGGGGAGCGTATTTCTTGCTTTTTAACTGTATATACTGATCGTTTATAAAGCTAAGGCGTAAACCCAAATATAGGATTGCGATCAATGCAATAATCAAAATGGTTGGCGAATATTTTCTAAAAGTACCAACACTATTAATGGTTGGCTCTTTGGTATGGTTAGCTTCTGATTTTTCCAACTGAGATTTAAGTTGTACGGTATTCTTGCTTAAATTGGCTATTTCATGCTGCTGAGCTCCACTTTTTTCCCGTAGAACTTTCAGGTTTTCATTACTAGTGAGCCACTGTTCTTTTGAGTTTTCCAGCTCTTCTCTATACCTATTGTTTTCTTTTATTAGCTTGGTTGCTTTGTTACGTTCAGTAGCATATTTCAGATCAAGTGTAATGATATTTTCATCATAGGTTTTTAATGTCGACTTTGCTTTATTTAAATCTTTATGAGACTGCTCTTGTGCATTGAGTAGTTTCTGCTCCAATAGCTGAATTATTTCGTCACTATCTCTTAGTTGAATGGGGATAGAGTTATCGACTTCTGTTTGCAGCAATAAGCTTCGATTCTCCTCAATCAAGATCTCGCTGTTTCGTTTTGTGTCATCTAACTCTAGAATGAGTTCGTTGAGTTTTAATGATAAAGCTTGCTTCTCTTCACTTAAGTCCGCAAAACCCATTCCTTTCTTACCTAGCTCTAGAGTAAGGGCTTCAATCCTTAGCAATAAAGTTTGCTTTTCTCCACTAAAGGATACAAATTCTTGCGCATGTTGACGTTTTTCTTTGGCAATGTGTTCACGCACCAATGCCAACTCTTCTTTTAGCGCCTCCTTTTCTGCCTTTTCTTTTTTAAAATCATGACCCCCGAGTTGTGAAATCACTTCAGATAGGGTCTTGGCGATTTGCTTGTTTTGCAGAAATGGGGGTAATTGTGAACTGTCAAAACCTGGCACAGGCAAGATGGCAAAAAGCCGATTGCTGACATCTTTGCTGTGGCATAAATTAATGAACGAGGTGTATTCTTGTTGCACCCAATAAGAAGCGACTGCTTCATTTGAGCTTAGGAACAAAAAGTGTTGACTCAAAAGTAAAGATTTTTCAATAACGCCAGACCAATCTTCTGCACCAACCTTCTCTTTTAATGATTCATCTGACCAAAATACCCGTAATCCACTACCAATTAATTTTTGCCAAATGCCACGGACATATTCCTTATCAACGCTGGAGAAAGACAGGAAAACGTCATATTCAAATTGCTTTTCCATAATTAAAGAGATTCAGGCTTATGTCTAGTTTAAGAGGAAGAAATAAAATAGCAAACCATTGAAAATATTGCAATTGAATTATTCGGGGCAGTTGTTCGATGATATCATACCGGGCTGTTAATTCCATAACACAATCGGTATATTAACCATCGCGATAAACCTAAAAACGAATTGCTGTTCGCTTTGGTTTTTCCACTGGCTCTATAGTGGTTTGAGCCTCAGAGGTTTGAGTTTGTTGAACAGCAATAGATTTAGTCGGTTTAGGTTTATTGCTGCCATCATCCAATTTGATTTGAAACTGCTCACCATCAAATTCAATAGTATCACCGGCATTCACTTTTTTGCGTTTTTGGCTTTCGATTTCGCCGTTGAGCAGCACCATGCCATTGGCAATGGCCATTTTCGCTTCGCCACCACCATGCACCAGCGCTTCAAATTTTAAAATTTTGTATAACTCGACCGGGCTTTGGTTGATGAAGATGGTTTTCATAATGCTTTACCTTGTAGTGAAACCTTAAAGTGTGGTTGGCGGCATTATACCCCAGTCCTCCCTAACGTTTAAGAATAATCGACAGACACAAATTGGTTTGCTGAACAAAGTGGGTAAACGCGATAAAGTCATTCTCATTGAGGTTGTCGCGTTCACTTTCTTTTAAGCCTGTTTTTTTGTTGTGCCTGAACGTCCGGTCGGCATAAAACAGGCCGATGCAGTGGGTGTCCCACATCACAGGTGAAATGAAAAAACCTTCTGGGCTGGTGATGTTGCGAATCGGCTTGCTGAGTAATTTGGTCCACTTAGGATCTTCACAACCATCAACCCAGATTGACTCGCCGTGTTTTAAGGCAAACGAAAACACGGTTTCCATGGTATTGATATTGAGAGTGAATTTATCTTTGAGTTGCTCGGCATGTGAACCACAGATAAACCGGGGTTCGAGGATTTTTTTCGCCCCGTTTTTAATTAACACCATGGCCCTGTTCATGCCAATGCCGCGAAAAATGCCTTCCAGTGCGGTTTGAATCAAAACGTTAAAATCGCATTTCTCCATGGTTAAAAAAGTCAGGTCACGCAATATCTGCAACTGCAATGCTTCATTAGATAATTCGGGTTGGCTGTCTTCGCCAGCATTGTCAGGTAATGCCTTTGCACCGGGATGCAAATACTGAATAAGTTCACCAGCGCCATAGGATTCGAGTAAACTTTCGGTTTTGTCCGTGCATTGTTCAATGCGCTCACGCATCACTTTAGGTTCTGTGTTGGTCAGTTCGCTGAGTTCTTCAACCAGTGCTTTGAGTTGTTTGCTGTTATTTTCGGGGTTGGCGATGCAAATGCTCAGTTTATCGGCCAGCGCAGCAATTTTAAGCTGGGGACTGCGTAGATCTGGGTCTTCGAACGAGCGGATAAATAAGTCGCCAAGATTCCAAGAGCTGGCCAGTCCAATGCTGATTTTATCAAAGGTGGTACCGAGTAATTGGCTGGCAATTTTATTCACCTGTTGATCATCCGTAGGCTCGATGCCGAGGAGTTGTTGATCCAATGCTTCGGTGACTTTGCCGCCAGTACTCCAAAAAGCACTTTCACCGAGATGATGCAGTAAAGCGATGATAAAAGTTTCTTCTTTGGTTTTGTCATCGTCATCCGGCATCATGATTTGGGTCAGCATTCCGGCATGAAAAGACTGGGCCATCAGTTTTAACAGCCGTTGGTAAACCGGTTCACTCAGGCTCTTGCTTTTCAGCAGGCTACCGAGTAATTTGGCGGTAATGCAGATATTTTTAATGCTGGTAAAACCCAGTACGACTGCGGCGCGACTGACCGTAGTGATCTGGTTGCGACTCATATATACAGCACTGTTGGCGACTTTAAGAATCGACGAAGTGAGGGCATGATCGTGTAACACCGACTGACCGAGGCGGGCCAGTGACATGGTGTCATCTGTGGCGAGGTTTTCCAGCAAACGAATGGTCGACGATAAAGCAGGCATCTCTTGTTTGCTGATATGGTTTACCCAAACCTCATTACCCCATCGGCCTTTTGTAGGTGCAGCTACAGGTGCAAGTATCGATGCGGTTGAGGGGTTGTGCGACTTTTTTACCAAGTGGTTGATTCCATATAAAAACAGAGTTTAGGTGAATTATCCATTAAGTGTAGATAATCCGGCGAAAAACACCAATTGATCACCCTGACTGCATTGAAATTTCACCACTATGGCATATATTGATGAATATCGGTGGTCAAAAGGTTTACCTGCTATACTCAAAAACATGAAAAAAATATTCAAATGCTTACCTTATTATAACGCCTATTCTACCCGTGTCTGTCGTCAATGGACGCGTAAACTGGCTTTATTGATCAGCGTATATGTTGGACTGTTGGTGCTGGTGATTGCCCCTTTTGTACTGTTCAGTCCATCGGCCCAAGCCAAAGTCGATTTTTTACGCTTAACCCGTTTATCGCCCGATGAAGGGCTTTCAGCAGGATATGTGACTAACCTGTTAATTGATAAAGACGGTTTCTTATGGCTGGCGACCCAAGGAGGACTAAATCGCTATGATGGTTATCAGGTGACCAATATAAAAGGGCCAGACGGGGTTTTTGATGGTAAACCGATCACTCATTTGTTTCAGGATTCCACCGGGCTGATGTGGATTGGTGATGGTAACACCGGTTTATATACCCTGGATTTAACCACTCACCGTTATCAAAAAATGCTCGATGAAAACCTGTTAGGCGACCCGGCAGAAGTCAACCATGTCGACCATATTATTGAGCAAGATAACGGCAATTTGTGGTTAGCATCAACCCAAAATTTACGCCTTTATAATCGAGAGACTGGCGAGATAGCGGTGGTATTTACCACCAATGGTCTAGGTCGTGAAGTCGATATCATTCGCCGCTTGTTGCTTGATGGTGATCATCTTTACATCGCTACTTCGTTTGGTTTGTTTGTCATGAATACACAGACCAGAAAATTTAGAATGATCGCCCACACGCCTTTTGATAAACCCACCGAAGATCAGCTCAATACTAAAGAATTGTATTTGCAAGATAATCACCTTTGGGTTGGCACTGTTGAAGGGCTTTTCTCTGTCCAAGTGGATGATATTCAGTCTTTTATTGATGGTAATAGCACGTTGCCAGCGGCCAAAACACGCATCGAATTTCGTAATATTTGGCGTTTACAGCCCAATGGTTCACAATTTTACGTCGCCACCGATGAAGGTTTGTACAGCTATGGTATCGGCAGTGGTGAAGTGGACAAACTATGGGCGTACAGTGACGATCCCAAGTTTGAGATCACTGATAACAATATTTTGGATGTCGAGATTGATGCTCAGGGTAATTTTTGGATGGCATCGAGAATGGACGGGGCTTTTTACTGGAATCCGAAAACCTCGGTATTTAGCACTATTTTTCGCAAAAAGTTTGGTGTTAACCAGCTGAGTGAAAACCTAGTTTGGTCAGTGAATCAAAGTGACGATGGTGATTTATGGGTGGGTACACAAAACGGTTTAAATAAGGTCAATTTGGCCAATGAACATGTGACCAATTTTCTGGTGTCTGAGAAGAAAAAAGCACTGGCGACCGGAGGCACCATTCATCGAATTATGAAGGGAGATGACGGGTTATTGTGGCTTGAAACCGGGGATACTGATAACGCTTTAGTCGCCTTTGATAGCCGTACTGGCGAGAAAAAGCCTTTGTTGTTGGCCAATAAAGAAGCTCAAGAAGTGATGGCGCAACAAGGGGCTGGTTTTTATTTGGATCAACAGGGCGGAATGTGGTTTGCCAGCGACAAATATTTTTATCGTTATGATACCCGCAAGGGCACGGTACAGCGCCTTAGTGGCCTTGATGGTACGGTAAAGCCGGAGTTGATGACCGATTTTCTCGGCGCGCTACCCCAGCGACCTAATACCATGATGATGGCAGCTTACGGTCAATTATGGCTTTATGATATTGAAAAAAATCAAGCCAAGCAGATTTACGCTATTCCTGGTTTCCAACCACAAGATTTCACCAGTCCTGAAAGCTGGGTGGTGGATAAATACAATGTGTTGTGGTTGACGGTGTCGGGGCATGGTTTGGTAGGGCTTGATGCCGACACCTTTGCGGTTAAATATCAGTATGATCAGAGCAACAAATTGCCCAATAACATTGTTTATGGCGCGCAGTTAGACCGTAAAGGAGATGTGTGGGTCAGTTCTCACCAAGGCATTATGCGTCTTGATACCACTACCCAACACCTAGAGCATTTTACCAATAAAGACGGTCTGGCGACCAATGAATTTAATGGTGGTAGCGGTGTCACCCCTTCTGTGCGCTTAAGTGATGGCCGTTTGGCGTATGCCTCGATGGCAGGTGTCACCTTGTTTGATCCTGCTGAATTAACCACGCCCAAAAGTAATGATTTTGAGGTGAAGATCACCAACCTGGGTTTGTTATCGCGCTCGCTAGAGTTACCATTAAACGATTTAAGTGGTACTCATTTAAAGCTCAAATACAATGATATTGGCTTACAAGTCAATTTTTCGACTATGAGCTTTTCGCGCCAGAATAAAACCCGCTATCGTTACGAGTTCAGCGGTCAGGAAACCATCAAGCAGACCGAGACCCAAGAACACTCCATTTTAATTCCCCGTCTTGCACCAGGCGAACACACTTTTACCGTGATTGCGGTTGAACCGAGCAGTGGTCGTGAAAGCAAAGCCAAATCAATCTCGATTTCCGTGACTTACGCTTGGTGGTTGTCACCTTGGGCTTATGCCATATATGGATTCGTGATGCTCTGCTTTGGTGGGTTGTGGTGGCGTGATCATGCTGAGGATAAGCGACGTTTAATTGAAGCCCATGATACCGTGCTGGCCAGTGAAGAGCGTTTGCAATTGGCGCTTAAAGGGTCGCAAAGTGGGGTTTGGGATTGGCAGGAAGAGCACGATGTGATGTTTGAGACCCGAATTCACGGGTTACTAAAACACCATGATTTGGCCAAATTTATTGGTTGGGATAAACATGTCGAACTCATTCATCCTAATGACCGTAGTGATTTTGAATCGGCGTGGGCGATGTTTTTGACCCATCCACAGAACAACTTTGATTGCACTTACCGGATGCAAGATAAAAATGGACATTGGTTTTGGTTTCATGATCTTGGCATGGTGGCGCAAAAAGATAGTTTGGGTAAACCCATTCGTATCACCGGTACCTACACCAATATCACTGAGACCAAAGCGAACGAGGAGCAGGCAAGACTGTTTGGTGAAGCGTTTAAGCAAACCCGAGACTGGGTGTTGATTTTGGATGTTTACCAGATGCCCATCGCAGCCAATCAATCATTTCGAGACACTTTTGGTATTGGTCAAAAAGATGCTTTGGCGAAAAATGCAGGTAGGATTATCGGCATTGATCGCAACAAACAGCACGATTATGCCGAGATATTAACTTCGTTAGAAGCGGGTCAGCATTGGCAGGGTGAAGAACTGGTGGTAAATAAAGAAGGTCATGCTTACCCGGTGATTATGAGTATTGATGCAGTGCCGGGCAAAGTAGAAGAAGTGGCCTTTTATGTCTTGGTATTAACAGACATCACGGCACAAAAAGCGGCGGAAAATGATTTACGCCAGTTGGCCAATTACGACAGTCTGACCGGATTACCTAACCGGGCTTTATTGTTAGACCGAATCAAACATGCGATAGAACATGCTCGGCGATATCAGTTTACCATGGCGTTATTTTTTATCGATTTAGACCGTTTCAAGCAAGTGAATGATTCATTGGGCCATGATGTCGGTGATCAGTTGTTGATTGAGGTGGCGAAACGGTTAGAAAAAGTATTGCGCGAAGGTGACACCGTGGCCCGTTTAGGTGGCGATGAATTTGTCGTTTTGCTGGAGTCTTATAGCACCATTGAAGATGTTAGCCATATTGCCCAAAAAGTGATTGATGAGATTGATTTGCCGGTGGTATTGGGCAAAGACCGGGTCAGTGTATCGCCGAGTATTGGTATTGCACTTTACCCTGAGGATGCGCAACGACATAATGAATTGCTCAAACATTCTGATGTGGCGATGTATCATGCCAAAGAGGCGGGTCGTAATAACTATCAATTCTTTACCGAGCAGATGAATCAACAGGCTAAGGTGAAACTCGAACGAGAAAGCAAAATTAAACAGGCCTATATCAATGATGAGTTTATCAACTACTATCAGCCGATTGTTGATGCAACGACCAATCGTTTGAAAGGTTTTGAATTATTATTGCGCTGGCAATTACCCAACGGGGTTTTGATTCCACCAAATGAATTTATTCCGGTGGCTGAGGATATTGGTCTGATTGTCAAAATGACCCAACAGGCGGTTAAACAGGGTTTGATTGACTTACGGCAATGGTATGACTTGGGGCATGAGCCCTATCTGTCGATTAACTTATCGGTTAAAGACTTGGAACAAAGCTCGCTCGCCGATGATTTTGAGTTACTAATTGACGCCAGTGGTTTACCGCCTTCATTGATTCGTTTTGAGATCACCGAAAGCGCGTTAATGACTGACATCGACAAAGCCATCGACACCATGCATAAGCTCACCCAACTTGGGGTTATTCTGGCATTGGATGATTTTGGTACTGGTTACTCTTCGCTTAAGTATCTTAAAGAATTTCCGATAGAGATTATTAAAATCGACCGTAGTTTCGTCAAAGACATTGGCATTAATAGTAATGACGAAGCGATTATTGATTCTATTATCGTGATGGCCAGTAGCCTTGGTATGTATTGTATCGCAGAAGGGGTTGAAACGCATGACCAGCTGGCGTTTTTGACTGAGCGAAAATGTGCGTTAATCCAGGGATTTTTGTTTTCCAAACCGGTGCCAAAAGAAGAGGCGTTGGTGCTGATCACCAAGGTGTTCTAGAAAAATTGGTCATATCGGACTATACTAGAGCTAATCAAGAAGTATTGAGAAGCATTGAGGAATTATAGTCATGGCGATAAACAGCGTTGCGATACAGTCATTTCAGTCGATATCACAGACTCGACTGACCACCAGCCAGAGCAACCATCAAGGCGCAAGCCAGGGCGTTGCCCAAGGGGCCAGTCAAGGAGACAACCAGCCACAGACTAGAGTGGGTAAATTTGGTGAAACCGAAAACATCAGCGCTGCCGAGCAGCGTAGAACCGAACAGAATATTTCTATCCTGCAATCTTCTTATAGCATTAGCCTTGGCAACTCAGACAACGCTGCATCGTTGTTATTTAAATCTGCTTTAGAGGGGATTAACGCAGAACTCGAACCAACCTTAGGCAAAAATGCCGCACAAAAAGCCTTTGATGAGGGCATTGATTTTTCTCCGGAGGCAACAGCCAAACGGATTGTCGATTTTGCCACCTCGTTTTTTCCGCTATATCAACAACAGCACAAAGATGATGATAAATCTCTTGAAGACCAGCTTGACAGCTTTTTAGGGGTTGTCGGTGGTGGTGTTGAACAAGGGTTTGGCGAAGCCAAAGATATCCTCAGCGGATTAAAAGTATTTAATGGTGAAATCGAAGAAAATGCCAATAGCACTTATGATTTGATTTATGAGGGCTTTGACAAATTTAAACAAAGTGTCTTAGAAGCAAATCAACCTGCATCTGAACAGGCCACCGCAGAAGTCTAAATAGCGTATCTCCGGTCAGCCACATGGATGTGGTGGCCAAAAAACTGTCTAACTACAACCCAGCCCCGTTATATCGTTGATAAAACCCTCAATCTGCCGATCAAATCATCAAACAAAACAAATATGACAAAAATATGACTTTAGCGCTTGCATTGAAATATGATCTGCCTATAATGCGCATCCACTGACACGGGAAGTCAGTCACAGCAAGGGTTCAAAGCAGAGTCCTCGCTGGTTACACAATAACCAGGCAGTCAAAAAACTTTATGAAAAAGAGCCTTGACAGTCAATGATAAATGGTTAAAATAGCGCTCCGCTTCAGGGATTTGATTGAAAGGCTTGTTTTACTCACTTTGTAAAACACTCTCTATAAGGAAATAGGG
>JBLGCB010000061.1:0-22606 GCA_047617105.1 Phenylobacterium sp.
CCACCTGATCCCATCCCGAACTCAGAAGTGAAACGTGTTAGCGCCGATGGTAGTGTGGGAGATCCCATGTGAGAGTAGGACACCGCCAGGCACCCAATAAATAAAACAGCCCCGAACGCTACGCGTTCGGGGCTTTTTTATGTCTTGGCTGCTATGATTTTGCTGCGCAAAGGAAGGGCGAAAAGAATGATAAAACATACTATGCGTCTACCTTCAAACTTGAATGAAACGGCGTAGGGTGCACAGCGCCTTCCCCCACATCCATGTGGGTGAAAAAACGTGCCCACCCTACGTTTGATTATAATGTAGATTATGCGCTTTTAATTCATTGAGCTGGGAACGTTTTGCAAATTTAAAGGTCGAACTTCTTCCATCGTTTAGCATCAAGGAGTTATTGTCATCAACAAAAATAGCCTCAGTGTGGCCATCGTAGTGTCTGTGTTGATTCATGGCGTTATTTTGCTATTGCTGTCGCTTAACCAGAAGACTAAACCCCGCAAGCCTGTTGAGCAGCCTAAGGCGATTATTAAAGCCAGTATGATCTATCGCCCTGAAGTGGTTGTTGCCGAACCAGAACTTATTAAACCAGAGCCGATTAAACTAGAACCTATTAAACCTGAGCCAACGAAGCCTATAAAGAAGCCCACTGAACCTGAAGCAGTTAAAAAACCACTGCCAGATGAGATAGTAGAAAAGACATCAGCTGCAACGACTTTGCCATTACAAAATATCACAACACCAGCCAAATCAAATAAACCTAGAGCGACCTTCGATCCCTACGCCAGTATGAGTAATATGCTCAACAGTCAAAATGAGCAATTTGTTGATGAACTTCCTTATAACAGCAATCCCACAGAAGTCACCAAGTCGGTTAACTCAAGTGATGATCCGGTCAATAAAGAAATTTTTGAAAGCTATTCACTCGACCCAAAAACCAAGGTGGTGAAATACGGCAAAGGTTGTGTGCAGGTGCAAAGAGGTAAAGATTATAATGGCTTTGATCAGTATAATTGGATGGGCACCTCCATGCCTTGCGGCTTGGATGATGCCAATAAAACTCAGTTTAAGCAAAGTATGGCCAAGTTTGTGCGGCCAAAAAAGCCGCCTATAAAAAAAGACTAAGGCTGCAACAGCTCAACAATCTCTTCTCGTTCACTTAACACTAGCATCAATGCTAAATCACCCTTACCGATCTGCCCAAGGATATATTCAGCCCCCGCCGATGGCGACTGAGTGTAATGAATCTTCGAAGCATCAATGCCATATTCTATCGCCGCCTGAGCAATAAGCTTGGAGGTTTCGCCCAACTCTCGTCCGCGCAAATATATCTCAACTTCGCTTATCACCACTAAATCCGGTGACATACATAATGCCGCTTTGGTCATGGTGTTGATTTCGCCATCGGAGCGATCACCAGCAGAAGAAATCATTAACCATTTTTGTTCAGAAGGCATATTGGCGGTAGTTGAAGCGATGGCCCTCATACTGTGCTCGTTATGGGCGAAGTCCATGATCACTGTGGCATCTTTCACCGCAAAGATATTACCTCGTCCTGGGTTATCGGTGACATTACTGCGAAACTCACCTAACCCAGCGCGTACAGATTCAGTGTCTATACCGAGGTTTTTGGCCAGTGCAATGGCACCAAGCGCATTTTGAATATTGTGTTTTGCGGCACCATTAAAAGTGGATGGTACGTCATTGACGGCAATAATATCACTGCTGCCATCATTATCCTGCCATACCATGATGCCATCACGAACGAAACAAATCGCACCACCTTTGCTGGCATGTTCTACCAACACCGGGTTGTTTTCATTAATTGCAAACCAGCATTTTCGCTTATCAATTTGTTTGGCGTGTCGGACCAGTTCTCTATCATCGGCATTTAATACCAATACGCCACCTTCACTGAGTGCTTTGGCGACGACAAATTTGGTCTCGGTTAAACCAGCAATGGTATTGATACCATATTGACCAAGATGGTCTTCGGCAATGTTGGTGATCAGCGCTGCATCAACTTGTGGAATTGGCAAGCCACGGCGTAATATGCCGCCCCTAGCCACTTCGAGTAAGGCGATTTCAACGTCACTGTTACGCAACAACATTCTGGCCCCGCCCGGACCGGAGTAATCGCCTTTATCAATGATGGTATCACCGACCCGAATAAAATCGGTTGAAGTGACGCCACAGCGTTTGCCAGTTTGTTTAACGATTTCAGAGGTCAGTCTAACAGAGGTTGATTTGCCGTTGGTGCCAGTGATCATCGCCACTGGCACTACTTGGTATTTGGCCCAGTCTATTTGCTCGATATCGGGCAACTGGTCAATTGGCCAGATGGTGCACGATTGGCCAAACCCTAACGAAAATTCATCGTCATCGGTTAACCAAGGCGCATTGCGCGATTGGGCTTCATTGATTAACGCCAATAATTTGGGATTGACCTCATCTTGTATCATGTTGTCGAGGGTTTTACTTAAACTGTCTAATCGGGTTGGACTGTCCAGTGGAGTTTCACCCGCCAGTTCTTCACAGGTTAAGTTCCAAGCCGCTTCGAGGACTTCAGTGGCGGCGTACAAGGCATCAAATGGTGCACTCATGGCAAGGGTGACACCATCTTCAAAAATACGACTGATAGTGGTTTCACTGGACCAACCGAGCACCGCCAATAGACGCGCTAGATGTTTTTGCCAGCATTCAAGCACGGTGTTTTTATCAATACCATCAACAAATACATCAATAATGGCACCGGGATGATCCCACAATAGTCCTTTGCCTGTGAGTCGACGACAATCATCTAATTCAAGCTTAATCATATTTTATCCCATTAAGAAGAAAGCCCCGAGCACTTGCGCGCCTGGGGCTTTTATTTTTACTATTATGTGTTAGTCAGAATCTTCATCCAACTCTTCAACGACTCGAACACCGCGGCTGTCAGAGACAATTTTCATGCCACTACCAAGCACAAAGGTATCTGGTTCGGTAGTTTCAAGCATCGAAACGACTGTCTGCACCGGTTTGACTGGCTTTTCGACCTCAGGCTCTGCGCCATCGTTGTTAAAGCCAATGATTTGCTTCCAGCAACGGGTGATTGAATCACCAAATATCATCACCAAATCATCTGCTTTACCCAGCGATAAGGCTTTTTCGATGGCGTCAACTTCACTGGGCACCACCAATATCGCCTCTTCGTTGATACCACAGTCTCTAAGTCCTTGGGCAATCAAATCTGGAACTTCGGTTTCACCACGACCACGGCGGTTGTCATCGGCTTTACAAATGTAAATATCAAAATGACCCGCTGCGGCTTTGGCGATGTCGACCAAGTCTTGATCGCGACGGTCGCCAGGACCTGCCAAGACCACCACACGTTTACCATTGGTTTCTAATTTACTGGCTAAGTCACTCATGAAACCAACGCCATCTTTGTTATGGGCGTAATCAAGAATGACTCTGAACGGATGTTCGTCATAAACGTTCATCCGACCAGGTGCCTGGAAGAATGTAGTGTTAAAGGTACGTAATCCATCGCGGATATGCTCAAGCGATTTGCCTAAGCTATAGGCCAACGCCGCAGCAAACATGGCATTGGAGACGTTATGCATTGCCTTGCCTTCGAGTGTTGCTGGAATCAGGTGAGTCCATAACAGTGGAATATGGGCGCCTTTTTCGTAAATGGTGATCATCTCACCGTTAATGCCTTTTTCAAGCACTACGGCACGACCGCCAGAGCGGATATGCTCTCGCACCAAACCATGACCAGGATTGACGGTGACATAACAAATATTTTTCGCTTTGGTGTGGTCAGCCATTCTTAAACAATGTGGGTCATCGGCGTTTAATACCGCGGTGTCTTTGGCGACTTCGACCACAATTCGTTTCACTTCGGCCAATTGCTCAACGGTGTCAACACCTCTGAGGCCAAGGTGATCTTCTTGAACGTTTAATACTGCGGCGACATCACTTTCGCGATAACCCATGCCCGAGCGTAAAATCCCGCCACGCGCGGTTTCTAATACCGCAATATCTACTGAGGGATCACGCAACACGATTTTTGATGAGACCGGACCTGTCATATCACCTTTAACGGTCAGCTGACCATCGATGTAGACGCCGTCAGTAGACGTCATCCCCACCACATGGCCTGCGGCTTTTAAGATATGAGATAACATTCTTGAGGTGGTGGTTTTACCGTTGGTGCCGGTGATACCTGCCACTGGAATACGTGAAGGTGAACCCGGTGGGAACAGCATATCCATCACTTTGCCAGAAACATCTCTAGATTTTCCTTCACTGGGGGCAACGTGCATTCTGAATCCTGGTGCGGCATTCACTTCAACAATACCGCCGCCGGCATCTTTGTAAGACTGGCTGATGTCGGCGGTTAAAAAGTCAACCCCACCAATGTCGAGACCAACGGCTTTGATGGCGCGTTCTGCCATAGAGCGGTTATCAGGGTGAACTACATCGGTTAAATCAATCGCGGTACCACCAGTAGACAAGTTGGCGGTAGAGCATAAATAAAAGATTTCATCTTTTGGCAAGATACTTTGCTGGGTAAAGCCAGCTTCTTCGAGTAATCGTAGCGCCTGCTTATCAAATTCGAGCATGGTCAGCACTTTTTCATGACCGACCCCACGACGTGGATCTTCGTTGACGATATCCACCAGTTCGCCAATGGTATGTTCACCATCACCGATAACATGACCCGGCACACGTTTGGCCACGGCCACCAGTTCGCCATTCACCACTAACATACGATGGTCAAAACCAGTTAAAAACGATTCAACCAATACCGCACGGCTCTTGCCATGTTCTTTGGCATGGACAAACGCCTCGATGATTTGTTCTTTAGTAGTCAGGTTAATTGACACGCCACGACCATGATTGGCATCTAGAGGTTTGAGTACTACCGGATAACCGATGCGCTCTGCTGCTCTGATAGCCTGGGTTTCAGAGTAAACCATCCGTTGGGTCGGGACCGGCAAACCGAGATCGCTTAACAGGTTATGGGTGTCTTCTTTATCGCAGGAAATTTCTACCGCAATGTGTTTGGTTTGGCTGGTGATGGTCGCCTGAATACGTTGCTGATATTTACCGTGACCAAATTGGACCAAAGAGTATTGATTCAGTCTTAACCATGGAATACCGCGCTCTTCGGCAGCCGCCACCAACGAACCTGTACTCGGGCCAAAGGCTTTGCGCTGGGTAAAGCGAATAAAGGCGTTGAGTTCATCGGCAAAATCAAAATCGTCAACCACTTTGGTTTGCACTTGCTCTTGAACTTCTGACGGCATTAATGAAATCAGTAATGAACGGGCCAGTTCGCAGGCTTCTAAACCGACATCTCGCTGGGTATATTCAAATACCATATTGTAATGGCCAACTTCTCCCGCTGAGCGAGTTTTACCAAAGCTGACATCAGTACCTGCGAGGCATTGCAGCTCAATGGAGACATGCTCCCAGATATGGGCAATCCAGGTGCCTTCATCTTCTTTTAAACGGCGAACTAAACCACCGGGTTCACCATAAGAACAACCATGCTCCGCCAAAGAAGGCAGTGCATCAATCAAACCATTAATAAAATCGTCGCCTAATTTTACCGACGGCCATTGTTCCAGAATGCCTATATCGACAACATGACGGATAACGGGAAAGTGAGCGTAAACGCTGGGACCAACATACACATTTGAGGAAAGGATCTTCATTAGCACTACCTGAGTGGTTGTAATTAGTTATCATAAACGGATATAACCAGTGCATTGACAAATGTCCGGCTATAGTTGACAAAACATAGCATTAAACATCTGCCCGATACCAGCAGAAAAGACAGAATTTGCAGAATAATTTTTACCTGATACTACACAAGCAACAAAAAAGGCACCATCATAGGTGCCTTGTTTTATTTATTTGGTAAAAGTTGGATTTACAACCGTTATTTCGCCGGTGGGAAAGCTTCCCGAGTCGAAATATCGTAGCTAGAGCCAGCACTTAAAAAGTGTAGCTTCAACCCCAACATGGTGACCGCATCGCCAGTTGACGCTTCGGCCATTGATGAGTACTGTAAACCCGTCGGATCGATGATGGTGATGCTACCACTACCTTCGACTTCAATCATACCGCACGGACTGATAAAGGCGGCGGTATCTTCACAAATACCAATTGCTGAGGCAAATGGATTGTACGCGATAGCCGACAATAAACGACCAAGACGATTACGCTGACTGAAATGCTGATCGAGAATAACCTTGTTGATTAATCCCAGACCCGGAGCCATGGTCACACCTTGCTCATTCGGTAAACCGCCACTTTGGCCACCCGCAATCATATGCTCTGGCATGATCGCAGCACCCGCTGAGGTACCAGCAACATGAACGCCATGGGCATTAAGCCGACGGATTTTTTGCGCAAACGGTGTTCCACCCAAAATGGTGGATAACCGTAATTGGTTACCGCCGGTCATAAAAATGCCAGTGGCTTCATCAAGCGCTTCAAGATAACTCTCTTTTTGTGCATCTTCGCGACTGTCGATGGGCAGCGAGAATGCGTCTGCAACCCCCAAACCTTTAAACACGACTTCGTAATTACTCCCGGTTTCTTCAAGCCGTGAGGCGGTCGGAATAATCGCGATTTTGGCTTCATTGCCACCACACAGTTGCACGAAACGTTGTAAAATCACCGGATTTTCGACGCGCTCTTCGGCACCACCAATCGGGATAACGTAACCTCTTTCTTCCCCATTGTCACTTTTAGCTGGACACATATTCACCTCTACTCAAACGTTCCTAAAATCAATTGTTTTCCTAACTGCTTATGCCATCGCCCTTGGGCCATCACACAAGATATTGCATTTGTTTCATCTAATACCAATAAGTCGGCATCGTTGCCTACTTTTACCCGACCTTTATGACGTAATCGCAACAAATCGGCGACATTGGCGGTTAGCATGGGTAAAAATGTCGCTAACTCAATGCCGTTGTCTAATAACTCTATCACCGTTTCATGTAGTGTTGCCGCGCGGCCAAAGTCCATGCTGGTCAATTCGCCTTTGCAGTCAAAGCACGGCAGACAACCGCCGCCATCAGAGCTGAAGGTTAATTGATCCAATGGCATATTGCGGTTAATCGCTAAAGTAATCGCCTCGGCTGCGGTATAACCAGGTTCATCATCACTTTTGGGAAATGCGGTAATGTCGGCATACATACCGAGCAGCATTAACTCGCAGGCGTGATCGAACAAAGGTTTATTGCGATTAACATGGGTGGGATTAAATACTCTGGCGGGTAATTCAGTTTCAGTGATGGCGCGATAAATTAAATCGAGTTTTCTTGGCCCGTCACCGAGGTGAAAATGAACAACCCCCGCTTTGCCGGTCATCAGGCCGGCAACATGAGTTTCACTGGCCAGACGGATCACTTCTTCGAAGGTCGGCTGGCTAGAGCGGTGATCGCTGATGGCAAATTCACCAATGCCAATCACCGGATCGAGATAGACGATATCGGATTTGGCGCTGCCAGTTAAGGTATTTAACGGTAAATGGTAGCCGCCGGTCCAGCAATAAGCACTTAACCCTTCTTCGCGCAGTCCGTAAACCCGTGCCAGTACACTGCCAGTGCTGCGGGTCAAATCGTCGGTGCCGAGCAATCCCACTACGGTAGTGACACCTGCACCGGTAAATTGACTGATGGGCACTGGTGGTACTTGCGTTGAAAACCCAGCTTCACCGCCGCCACCAGTAATATGGGCATGACTGTCGATATAACCTGGCAATACTCGGCGACCTTCGAGATCAATCACCTTTGGATTAAGGCTGGCTGCGATGTCGATGTTGTCTTCGCTAATGGCGAGAATTTTGCCGCCACCAATCAATAGTGATTTAAGGCCGACAGGCTCAGGTGCATACAGATTGGCGTTGTGAATAACGGTCAGTTGGGTGTTGCTGGACATGGCAAACGGGTTCGGTTAATGAATTGATGAGCATTTTAACTAAATAAGGACGTTAAAGAAACGGTTGTGATGGAAAAAGGGTGGAAAGTCGGGCTATTTGGTGATTTAGTTGAGAAATAATCGCCGTAGGAGGCACATTGCGGCAACTCGTTGGATATCGGCCGTTCAATAATACTACACCAACTGTGTTATCACTGTACACCGGGGGATTGCCCTAGACCCCAAGCCTATGCCATTATTTCGCCATGCTCGCCTAACCTGCCTGAGCAGCACATTAATTTATACCCCAACCAATACATTATCTGTGCAACCACCCAAAGTGTTTTTTCTTCCTCTGCGTTGCCTCAGTGTCCTCTGTGACTCTGTGGTAGTCGCAATGAACGAAGCCATTTGTTACTCAATTTGATTGGTGCCGACATTTCATAGCAAGTTTTGGTTTTATTAAATTATCGTTCCTAACTAACAAGGATTTGCGCATGACTGCAATCGACCTATCCCGCTTACCAGCACCAGAGGTTATCGAGACGCTGGATTATGAAACCATTTTTGCCGAAATGTTGGCAGATTTGCGTAGCCGGGCGCCAGAATATTCCGCCTTAGTAGAATCCGATCCGGCTTACAAAATTTTGCAAGTGTCGGCCTACCGTGAATTGCTATTACGCCAGCGTCTGAACGAAGCAGCCCGCTCGGTGATGCTCGCTTATGCCGGCGGCAGTGATCTTGAACAGCTGGCTGCATTGTTTGGTATTGAACGGCAAATCATCGACCCCGGTCAACCGGATGCACCAGTGCCAATTCCGCCGACTTATGAAGATATTGAACGCTTTCGTCAGCGTATTCCACTGTCGCTGGAAGGCTATAGCACCGCAGGGCCGGTTGGCGCGTATATCTTTCATAGCCTCGATACCTCGGCATTGGTCAAAGATGTCTCTGTCACCAGCCCGGCACCGGGTGAAGTTCAAGTGACCTTGCTGAGTGTTGAAAACGATGGCACCCCGTCAGCGGAACTCATTACCCAAGTACATGATCGCCTTAATGACGATGATATCAGGCCACTGACTGACCATGTCACCGTTCAAGCCCCGGCCATTGTTAATTATCAGATCAATGCCACCTTAGTATTTTATAGTGGCCCTGGCAGCCAAGCGGTGGTGACATTGGCCAAAGAAAAGGTCGCCGAGTTTGTCGCCCAGCAGCATAAGTTGGGTTATGACATCACCTTGTCTGGGCTGTATGCCGCGCTCCATCAGCATGGGGTGCAAAACGTGTTATTAACCAGTCCGGCGGCAGATATTATTATTCAACCGAACCAAGCTGCTTACTGCACCAGTATCTTTATAGGACCAGGAGGGTTCGATGAGTAAATCATTATTGCCACTGAACGCCACTGACTTTGAAAGAGATTTAGAACAAGCCGCTGCCAGAATCGACAACATGCCCATTGATGTGGGTAAATTGTGGGATCCAGACAGCTGTCCGGCCAGTTTATTGCCCTGGCTTGCTTGGGCGATGTCGGTAGATGAATGGGACCGAGAATGGAATGAAGACACTCAGCGCAGTTTAATCAAACATGCCGCCTATACCCATCGTCAAAAAGGTACCGTGGGTGCGGTGAAAAAAGCGTTGTCAGCCCTAGGCGTGACGGTCGACTTTTTAGAATGGTTTCAGGACGTTGATGATTTGGCATTGGCACCGATTCACAATACCCAGCCTTACACCTTTGTTTTTATCGCTTGGGCCAATGAAAACCCCTATACCAGCAATGAAGTTTTTTTGAATCCTGAGTTGTATGACGCCATCACCCGCATTGTTAATCAACTCAAACCTGCCCGTGCGCACTTTGACTTTCTGATTGGGGTCAAACTAGAGAGCGGTCTGTTTGCGGGGGCGACCTCAGGTGGTTGGTCTCAAGTTGGTCGTTTTGGCAATCGTACCGTGCCAGTGCAATCACCGCCCTTTGAAAGCGAACTAGGTATCGGAATAAGTGAAAACGGCAACAATATGCAGGTTAGGCGTATCGGCAAAGATACCGCCCCGGTGCAAATTCCACCCTCAACCACTGAAGTGGCCCTTGGGCTAAGTTCTAGTGGTAATAATGCCCATATCGGCAGGCTGACCAATCGTACCAATCCGGTGCAACCGCCAACGCTAAATGCCGCGACGATGGGCACCAATATACATGTGAGCGGCCAGCGTTATGCTATAGCCCGCTTTTACCTTGAAAAATAACCTGACTGTCCAGCGCACTCATCTTTCGCTCCATAACCGCGTTATTGTCGTACTCAAACAGTTGCATATATGTTATATGCGCCTATTTTGCGTGCGACTCTTTCGTTAGGTTAAGGCCTTGTTCTGAAGCGAAATCTAAGCACGCTGAACAGCCAGGAGTATCTGACTGTCTAGCGCACTCATCTTTCACTCCATAACGGCGTTATTGTCGTACTCAAACAGTTGCATATATGTTATATGCGCCTATTTTGCGTGCGACTCTTTCGTTAGGTTAAGGCCTTGTTCTGAAGCGAAATCTAAGCACGCTGAACAGCCAGGAATAATCTGACTGAACAGTCGGAATAAAGATTAATTTAATACGGAGAACCCGAATGCCCATTGAGCAAGATATCACAGCGTTGGTTACAGCCAGTAATAGTCTGACCGGTGTTGTAGAGAATAAGATTGACGACATTGACCAAAAAGTCAACACCACAATAACTGGCATGGAAGCGTGGAAAACCAATGCATTTACCAGCGCCGAAGCGACCAATTTGGTTGCACCGGGCTGCTATAAAACCATCGATTTACAACATTTGTCGACTGCACTTTATTACCCGGTAGTCTTGGGGGGCAGCGCCAATTATACTAACGAGTATGAGATTTGCCGTTGGTATAGTTACAGTCGTACCGGGGCGCAACCTGCGGAATCTCTTGCTGCATTGTTTTTAACATTTAGCTTTGTTGGTCATTCCTGGGGTGGCAATCCAATCAGCTTGATGATTCATCGTGCCGAGCAGGTCATTAATATGACTTGTGCCGCACTTGGATTTGCCAGTTATTATAAACCGGTGGTTTTTCTACGTGGCGGATATCTGTATGACATGCGCTCTAACGTGCGCGATTGTCCATATACCATCTATGAAACTCAAACGCTTTATTACCATAACGCGACAACAAACATATATGACAGAACGATAGGACCTGTTGATGAAGCGACTGCTATGGCTTCGGATGGGGGGTTGACGATGGACCCAATTTACAACACTTTACACAGCAAATACATTGAACAGTTGGGCGGATAAAATATGCATTATATTGATGAATTAGAAGTAAATGGACAAAAGCTTTATCGGGTGCCTGTTGCTAGCCTCAAAGACTTGGGCCTTGATGCCGCTGAGGTGACACGCCTGACTTTGGTCGCGGTTAAGTCATATCATAAACAACAAGTGAAGCTGTTTTGCGCTGCGATGCGCGCCAATGTTACCCGTCATGCCGATGCCTGTTTATTGGCTCAATGGAGCAGTAAAGCCCAGCGGGCTGAGCGAGTGGTTGCGGGTAGTCCAACCGCTGCCGACACTGAAATTTTGAGCAGCGAATGTTTACACCGTGATTTAGGTGAGACACCAGAACAGTTAGCGACCAAGCAGAACGACAAAAATGTCGCTCAGGCGAAAAAAATGTCACTGATTGACGGCGTTGAAAAAGCCACTGTGCTTAAAATTGATGGTTTGAGTGAAGTTGAACTGGCCCCGGCGATGATAGAGATGAAAATTCGCCTTAAGGGCTTGTTGGCTGGGTAGGGTGCTTTCTCGTAGAGAAATGCGAGGCACGAGCAGCTTTGCGCACCATGGGCCATTCGTCATCGTCCAACCAGATTCTAGGTTGGTCCATAACTGTTGCACCAATGGTGCGCAATGCTCCTCGTAACCTCGGACCGTGCTACGCGCACGGGCACCCTACGTATCGCCAAATAAAGGGGGGCAAGTTAGATTTATAAACCAGCGATAAAAAGGGTCTAGCGCAAATGCTTGCGCTGTTGGGTGTTTTATTGACCGTGATTATCGCTTTTCTTTTTGTGCGAGCACAAAAATTTAAAGTAAAAGTAACGGAGAATATTATATGCCAATAGAACAAGACATCACCGCCCTAGTCACCTCTGCGGATAAGCTGACTGGTGTGGTGGAAACCAAACTGGAGCAGGTCGATACCCGGATGGATCAGGCCGAGGACGATTTAAGCGCCTGGGAAGACAATCATGATAGCGTCACCCATAGTTCTGGCCGCCATTCGATTTTTGTTGATGCCATCAACGGCGATGATAGCCAAGCAGGCACGTCGGCAGCGCCCTTTAAAACCTGGATGCGGGTGATAGACGCGTTTACCGCCAATGGCTTAAATGATGTTTATTTCTGCTCAGATATGCTCATCGATGAGTATGCCGCGATTTGGCGCTCTCCCGGCGTGGTGCGTTTTTTTGGCTGGGATTTGGTCAACGGGGTATATATCAAGCGTAAGTTAACTGTGCTCAATGCCGTAGGTAATAAACCCGGCGGCATGTTTACTCGGGGGGGGTTTAGCTTTTATAGCCAGAATATTGATTATCATCTGGCAGCTACCACCAGCTATTCCTTGTTTAATATCTATTCTGCCCCTTGTGCGGTCAGAATCCACGGTGCCAAGATCACCGCCTCTGAGCAGTGCAAGATAAATTTGTTGCATTTAGCGGATGGCTCATTCGGTAATTTTCTGTTTACCGGTTGTACCATCGACCCCAGTGCCACAGGGCTAATCTTTACCACTGTAGGGGCGGGTGTTGATCCCAATAGCGTTTTGGGCATTACTTCGGATTTAACCAGCGCTTAATACCAAATTACCAATAACAATCACCATTCATTAATCACCTATCAACTGTTTTTATCAAAAAACAAGAAGTGGAGTAGCAATGCATCATCATTATGACCTGCGATAATCAAGCCTAGTTTCTATCTGCATCAGGGCACTGTTGTTATCGTTTTTTCAGGTTTTGTAGTCTTAAGTATTAATACGTTAAAACACTAAAATTGAAAAACAACGGAGAATAACCTATGTCATTTGAGCAAGAGATCACCCAATTGGTGCAATCCAATGATCATCTAACAGATATTGTCGATACAAAAATAGAAGCCATTGACGCGCGGGTCAGCGCGGCAGAGGCGCAGTTTAATATCTGGAAGGAAACAAAACATGTTGGTTTTGGCCTGACAGACACATTAATGGACCACTCTGACCCTTTTATTAGAGTTGCCCCTCGGTTTAGTACCATTGAAGAGGCAACCGCGTTTACTTTTTCAGCGGCAGACGATTATGCCCCTGTTGATGCCAATGATGCACAGAACAAACATTATACGGATTTAAATCCGAAAGTATCCACTGATCTGGTGTGGTTTTCGCATCCGCAGCCAACCCAGTTTACAGGCCGATTGAGTGTTTATGCGAATATATCCGTTGGCCTTCTACCGCATCCAAGCCCACACCCTATCAATCGTATTGCAATATTGATGAGTGCTAATGGTGCACATCATCAGTGGATACAAAGTGGGGCAGTAGTTGATTATACCGCGCCACGAGTCTTTTGTTACGATGGCACCAATGCTAATAGACAAATTATTGGCCAATCTTATGGTGTCACTGCTTACAGCGATCTAATGGCTTTGCACGAAAATCAGGTAGTGTCACTACCCAATGGAATGGCGGCGGTACGAATTATTAATTTGGGGCCGCATGAGATCCAAGTTAAAGGTTTTTGGATGATTCACCATGGCCATCAAAAGGAGTCTTAATTATGATACTTTTTAATAAAACCACGGGCATTGTTGAATATGATGGCCCGACTGTTAAGTTTCCGGGCATCGACACTTATAAACACCCAGAAGTGGCAGCAGAATTTGAAATCCGCCTGACAGAAGCAGAACAATTGGCGGTATTTCGAGAAAAGGTCACCACCTGTGCCGGTGACGCGTTAAGGCTACAAGGCACCATTGCCGATGCCAGCCAGATCACCATGTTGGCCATGGGCAGTTTGCTAAGCCAATTAAAGGCGGGCACCGCGATTGAGCAAATCATCGATTCTGACCCGGCCTTTGGTTTATGTATTGACTATTTTGCAGCCCAGCAAGCAGGCACTATGAAGATACCTTTTAAAGTGAAACCTGAAGGTGCAGCGATGTCTGACATTATTCAGCGAACTCATGCAGTTGCTGAACTCTATATTGATCAAACCTCGTAATCGACACACCAGCCGTACATGGTGTCGTCATTCCTGCATCGCTAGGATGAGAAACCATTTCGAATTCACCACCAACCCCTGATGCTATCAGTCTTTTGCTGCGTGTCTGAATTCGCTTTATTACACCGCCTGGCTTTGCAAATCAACCAGATTCAAACAACTAAATAAGGTATTCATTGTGAGTATATTACTTAAACCAACCATAACAACGGCCGGGTTACAGGCCGTATTTAATGCCGACAGTAACGGTCTTAACGCCAAAATCACCCATATAGGTTTGGGGGATGTGGGTTATGCACCCACTCAAGACCGTACCAGTCTGAGCAGCGAAAAAAGTCGCGTGCCGATTGCCAGTGGTTCTATGGCATCGCCGACTCAGGCCCATATGACGGTGATGGAAGATACTGAAAACACCTTCTGGGTGAAAGAAGTAGGTTTCTTTCTTGAAGACGGTACCTTGTTCGCGGTGTATTCCGATCCGGACAAAGTACTGGCATATAAATCCCCGGATGTTGCGCTGATTTTAGCGTTTGATCTGGCGATCACGGGCGTACCTTCGGGTGCGATCACTATTGTCGATCAGGGGCTGGATATCAACATCCTGTTTGCTCCAGAATTGGCAAAAATGGGGGCGGCGCAAATTAACAGCAATTATCGCTTCCTCAAAATGAAATTTAAGATGATGGAGAATTAATAGCATGTCATTTGAACAAGATATCGCTGCGCAAATTACCGCCAGCGATACTTTAACCAGCGTTGTCGGTGGTAAAGTCACCGATATCAGCACCCGAATTTGGGATAAAGAAGAAGAGGTTCGTGGTTTTGTTATCGAAAACCGCGAGCAGCCTGCTTGGATGCGTATCAGTAAGAATCAACGCTTGCTGGGGACTGATCAAAGCATTCCAGATTTTTGGGAGAGTGCGGGCGGTATTACTTATACCCTCGTGCATACAGTGGGGGCTGATACTGCTTGGGTCGATCGACCCGAGATAGAACAAGAAATCTTGGCTGCCATGGGACGTCATGGGGCGGGGAATATACACTTGTCTTTTAATATTTGGCGGATGGATTGGGCAAATATGGTGGGATCAGCACACACCTTTTTTCAGCGCCATAATACCGCTAGTGCAACCACTGTCGCTGCTTATACCAAATTACTTTCTGGTGAAATTGCCTATAATTGGGCGCATGGTGCGACGAGTGAATGGAAGTTAACAGGGACGTATTTTCCTCAAAACAGCAATGGACATCTTGTGACTCACCCAATGAGAAGAACCCCAGATGGTTCCATGTTATTTGCCTTGCCAGCAGCGGTGTCAGGCAATGTGCCGCTGGATGACAATATCTGGGGATTATTTCCGTACATTGGAGATACGCCTGATGAATGATAACCAGCACAGCTATAACGACAATCAAGCAATAATTTTGAGCACAAACATAGCGCAACCAACGGAGAACAACCATGGGATTTGAACAGGATATCGCACAACTGGTGACGGCCAGTAGCGATGTAACCGGGATCGTCGACACGCATTTGAACGGATTTGAATCCCGTGTTGCTGTGGCAGAGGGCAAGGTCGATCAGTATATGGTTAACCCTTTATTGGAGCGGTCACATTACCGTTTGACCAAGAATCAGCGTTTGCTTGGTACTGATGGTAGTGTACCTGATGGTTGGAGTGCTGCGCCCAATGTAACCTTTAAACTCATCCATACCGTTTCAGCCAATACCCCGTGGGCCGATCGTCCAGAAGTCGAAAAAGAAATCATGGTCGCCATGGGTCTCGAAGGGCATCAATATCTGATGTGGTCATTTAATATTTGGCAGGTGGATTGGACAGAGATTGGTCAATATCACTATACATTGTTTCAAAAAATCAATACGTCTGGTTTGGTGACTGTGGCGGCGATGACCAAAATCATCTCTGGTCATGCACATCAGTCATGGCTCACTGGGGCAGGCAGTGAATGGAAATTGACTGGAGAAGTCGGTTATCGCAATAACCTCGGTTATACCCATATCCATCCTAACAAAAGCTCTGATGCGGGGTCCTTTCAGTTTGCCTTGCCAGCGGCAGTGGCGGGTCATGTTCGTATTGATCAGAATAAATGGGGTCTATACCCTTACATAGGAGATACCCAAAATGACTGATAATGCCATTTCTAATATCCAACAACAGCAGTTTGACTATAGCAATGCCGTCATCAGCGATGCAGAGCAAACGATGCGCAACAGAGCCACCATTAATGCACTTGCTGGTGATGCTCATTCGCTACAAGGTACGATAGCGGATGCCAGCCAAATATCGATGTTAACCCTTGGCCACCTTCTACTGCAATTAAAGGCGGGTAAGACAATAACTGACATTATTGCCTCACAATCGGTGTTTAGTTTGTGTATTGATTACGCCAAAGCTCAGGCGGACGGTAGCATGAAAATGCCATTTATTGAAAAACCGGCAGGTGAACCATTAAAAGATATCATCAGCCGCACTAACGCTGTGGCAGAGCTTTACGCGGGAGGCAAGTTATGATCTTCTTCATCGCTAATCGTATCGCCACTCGTATGGCCAGTAGCATCGTTAACTGCACCTTTAAGGGCATAGTGGAGAATTCTCGTGGGATTTGAACAAGATATTGCCGCACTGGTGACGGCTAATGATGATTTGACCGCTGTGGTCGATGACCAGATTGAAGCCATTGGCGCAAGGGTAACATTGGGCGAGCAACAAGTTATAACCGTAATTGATACTGCTCGCGGAGAGATGCCGTTTTATCGCCTGACCAGAAACCAAAGGTTATTGGGCACTGATCAACATATACCTGATGATTGGAATTCTGGTGCAGGGACAACTTATACCCTAGTGCAGCTTGTGGCCGCTGACAAGATCTGGGCAGATAGAACAGTTGAAGAAAGAGAGCTACTGACAGCTATGGGAAAAGAAGGGCTAAGGTATATTCCCATTTCTTTTAATATGTGGCGGATGGACTGGACCACTAAGGATACCGCTCATACCATGCATCAACATGTCAATGTCTCGACGCCAAGCACGTTAGCGGGCATGACTAAAATGTTATCTGGTGCCATAGGCGCTTATTGGGCAAATGGTGCGACCAACAAATGGACGCTGTCAGGACAAGCTATTGGTAGCTGGCCTAATGGTTACACCTATTGTCACCCAGTTAAGCAATCGACATCCGGCTCAATGTTATTTGCATTACCAGCAGCAATTGTCGGCAATGTACCACTAGACCCAACAAAGTGGGGAATATTCCCCTACATAGGAGATACACAACATGATTGATCACACCATTGATTACAGCAATGACCTCGTAAGCGATGCAGAGCTTACCCAAAGAAAAAGAACGGCCATCAAATCAGTGGCGGGCGACATGCAATCATTACAAGGTTCGATTGCTGACGCCGCCCAAATATCAATGCTTACCCTCGGTCAGCTGTTGCAACAGCTACAGGCGGGTAAAGCCATTGATACCATCATCGCCTCGGATCCGGTTTTCGGCCTATGCATCGATTATGCACAGGCTCAAATCGACGGGACCATGAAAGTACCCTTTGAGCAAAAACCGGCGGGTGAGTCTTTAAAAGACATCATCAGCCGAACCAATGCCGTTGGCGAATTTATTGCCAATGGTTAACACAGGTGCTGTTGAGTTTGATGTAATAAGAGTGTGAATTCTCCATGTGCCTGTTTAATCAATGATTAACGTCATCATTGCATTAATCATTATCACTATGGAGAAGAAACATGTCTTTTGAACAAGATATTACCGAGCTGGTGAAAGCCAGCGATCGCCTGACCGGGATGGTCGACGATAAAATTGATGGCATTGACGCCAGTGTCACTCAGGCCATTAATGGTATTGATGGCCGGGTGAATCAGGCTGAAAGTCAGGTCACTAGCTATGTCTCTGATGCACGCGCTGAAGCGCCATTTTATCGTATCAGCAAAAATCAGGTGCTTAATGGTACTACTGGAAGCGTGCCAGATCATTGGAACTCAAATACGGGACTCACCTATACCCTAGTGCAATCTGTTATTGCTGGTAAGCAGTGGGCAGATAGAACGGCCGAGGAGCAAGCACTGCTAACGGTGATGGGTCGGGTGGGCATGGTTTATATTTATGTTAATTTTAATATTTGGCGAATGGACTGGACCAGCCAAGGTTTGCCTGCGGGTTCATATACCATGTATCAGCAAGTGAATAACTCCACGGTGATCACCATTGCGGCGATGACCAAATTGCTTTCTGGTGACATTAATAACTATTGGGCACACGGGGCGAAAAGCGAATGGTCATTGACCGGCATTCATTCAACGCCCACCCCTCACGGCTATCAGCATACGCACCCTTACAGGCAAACAGAAACTGGGTCACTGTTGTTTGCGTTGCCAGCAGCCATTACGGGTAAGATGCCATTAGACCCGACTTTATGGGGCATATTTCCTTTTATCGGAGGTACTCAAAATGACTGATGCCAACCCACAACATCCCATTGATTATAGCAATGACATCATCAGCAACGCTGAACTGACATTGCGTAAAAGACAAACCATTGCGGCAGCAGCAGGTGACAGTCAGTCACTTCAAGGCACCATTGCCGATACCGCACAAATATCCTTATTAACCCTGGGTCACCTTTTAGTGCAGTTAAAGGCGGGTAAACCCATAGATGAAATCATAGCGTCGGATCCGGCTTTTGCCTTGTGTATAGAGTATGCACAGGCTCAGGCCGCTGGCACCATGAAACTGCCCTTTGCAGAGAAACCGGCAGGTGAGTCATTAAAAGACATCATCTACCGAACCAATGCCGTTGGCGAGTTTATTGCCAACGGATAATTGTAGTAGTAAGTAGTGTAGTAAGTAGCAAGGTACGACATTATTGTAATGTGATGTGCTGTAGTGGGAGAAGGTGGGAGGTGGGAGCGGCGTCCCGCCGCGAATAAATGGCGAAGCCATTTCAATAATGAAAGCATTTCGCGGCGAGACGCCGCTCCCACTCACCACCCCCCACAATAAACCCAACCAACCTAAAAACAGCACGATGGATAGTTCGATAGCAATAATATGTACCTTTTAATATCTTAGATATAACAGGAAAATAATACATGGCATTTGAACAAGATATCACCCAGCTGGTGCGTTCCAGCGATCATTTAACCGAGTTAACCGACAGCACAATCGATGCAATTCATGCGCGTATGATTTTGGCTGAACAGGAGATTGAAGCGCATATTCATCAGGCAAAATTAAAAATGCCTTTTTACCGTCTTAGCCGCAACCAGACATTAACGTCGGTTGGCGCTGCTGGTAGCCCGCCAGATTATTGGGCGAGTGGCAGCGGGGTTACTTATACCGTCGTCGATACCGTCAAACATCATGTCGACTGGGTTGACCGTAGCCCTATGCAGCAAGAGCTGTTAACCGCGATGGGTAGGAAAAACCTACGGTATGTTTTTGTTGAGTTTCACATCTGGAGAATTGATTGGGTTGATGACCCACGTACTGAATTACTTTACCAACAAGTGGCCTTATCTACACCCGTGACCGTGGCGGCGATGACCAAAATGTTATCTGGCAGCTGCACTTCATTTTTGGCCCATGGAGCGACCAATGAGTGGGGACTCAGTGGCGTTTATATGGCACCGAACAATGACTGGGGATATGAGATGATCCATCCCATTAAACAGTCGGGTAGTGGGTCAATGCTAATTGCCTTACCTGCTGCGGTGGCAGGTGATGTGCCGCTGGATGCCAAAAACTGGTGGACCTTCCCCTATATTGGATCTTCTCAGAACCTTTGAAATCTCGGGTAAAAAAGAAATTGTAAGGTACAAGCGTTCTATGACAATAACCGATGTACCTTTGTTTGTATAAAATAACAGGAAAAATACATGGCTTTTGAACAAGATGTAGCCGAACTGGTCACGGCCAGTGATAACTTAACCGGCATGATAAACACCCAATTAAACGGGATTAATACCCGACTCGCACAAGCAGAGGGACTGGCGAACAGCTTTGCTGCCAATGTTGAGCGTAATAAACCGATTTATCGGTTAAGTAAAAATCAGATATTAGAAGGCACCACGGGCAGCGTGCCTGATTTTTGGCTTAGCGGCTCTGGGGTGACTTATACCTTGGTGCAAAAAGTAGAGCATCAAAAAGAGTGGGCGGACCGCACTGCCGAGGAGCGCGAGTTGCTTACGGCGATGGGGCGCGAAGGATTAAGATATCTTCATATGGAATTTAATATCTGGCGTATGGATTGGGTCCCCACTGATGTCACTTTCACCCTGTATCAGCGGGGTTATTCGAGTGGACCAGTGACGATAGCAGGCATGACGAAACTGTTGTCTGGCAGTACCGACGGGTTCTGGGCCGCAGGGGCTACCAATGAGTGGAAACTGACGGGGCAAACTTACATGCCAGAACCTTATGGCTATATCCATACTCATCCAGTCAAGGAAAAGGACTCCAGCGGGTCAATGTTATTTGCCTTGCCTGCGCTTATTGCCGGGATTATGCCACTGGATGATGCCCGCACATGGTGGACGTTTCCTTATTTGGGTGATGAACAGAGTAACTGAACGAATAATCTTTAAGAAAGTAATCGAGAACGTAACTATTCAGCGTGCTTAGATTTCGCTTCAGAACAAGGTATTTTCGCACGGAAAATAGGCGCATATAGGTCATATGTAACTGTTTGAGTACGAAAATAACGCCGTTATGGTGCGATAGATGAGTGCGCTGGACAGTTACTCGAGAACAAGAATTAGCAGAGTGAAACATTTTTATGGCAATTGAACAAGATATAGCACAAAAAGTGGCGGTAAACGATAATTTAACCGTCACTTTAAATAATAAACTTAACGAGATTGATACCCGTGTGGCACAGGCTAAAGCGGCGATAGATGCGGCTTCGGACTTAGCGCTGAAAAATAGCTTTCCTTATCGTTTGAGCAGGAATCAAAGGCTGTTGCTCACAGCTGGTACAGTGCCTGATTTTTGGTCGTCCGGGGCAGGTATTACCTATACCCAGATGCAAACTATCGAGATTGTTACCCCATGGGTAGACCGCACGGAACTTGAAAAGGAATTGCTGGTGGCGATGGGTAGGGACGGGTTAGGATACAGTTATGTGAGCTTTAATATTTGGCGGATGCAGTGGTCGACATTGGATGTAGCGGACAGATCGACTTTGTTTCAACAAGTCAATGCATCAACAGCGGTGACGGTAGCGGCGATGACAAAACTTATCTCCGGCACGGTAACTGGCCATTGGGCAGAAGGTATCACTACACAATGGTCTTTAACGGGGCAGCATTTTCCTCCTAACGAGCATGGTTACATCCATATGAATCCTCATCGACATTCAACCTCAGGAGAGCTGTTGTTTGCCCTGCCTGCGGTGATTGCAGGGGAGAAGGCACTGGTTGCTCGTGATTGGTGGACCTTTCCGTATATTGGTGATGATCAAAACGCTTAAAAATAATTCCCCCCGTTTTCGCCAGCGAAAACGGGGGAATTATTGTGTTTTTGGTTGCGACCTCAGGGTGAGGTACCATCTTTTTTCTGCCGTAGGATGCGGTAGAGCCTAAGGCGAAACCCATCATTTATTAACGATAAAGGTATAATCTTGTATTAACCCTACTAAAGTAGATTCCCCAGCAACTTTCCTCCATTTAACCCCTCCTCTTCTACAATTTAGTGCAATAACCTAAATCCTGGACTACACTGACACCTTACCGATCAACCACCAGGGAATGACATTATGCACAGCGATCACCCCACCTTAAACGACAGGCTTGAACGCCAACCCCTTATTGAAACCAAAGCATTGCAAATTATTAACTGCACCGCTCCACAAACCTTCGGCATTCATGGCGATTGGGGATCGGGTAAAACCAGTTTTTTGCGCCAGTTGAGATACCATTTAGATGGTATGGATGAAGGATGCCATGGTTCCTGCAATAACTCTCTCACTAAAGGCGAATATAAAAAGCAGTTGGTCACTATCTGGTTTGATGCGTGGCGTTATCAACACGAGGCGGCACCTATTGTCGCTTTATTACATGAAATTCGTCGCCAATTTGGTGTTGGCGATAAACTCAAGCAATCTGCGAGAAAGATTGGCGAAGTTGCTGTGCGTTCAATTCTCAATTCTTTTGAAGGCATTACCAAAGCTTTGGGTGCAGAAACGATACCATTAGGGGCGAAAAGTATTCAAAAGGAAGGTGAAAAATGGGAGAAACAAAATCTTGAACTGCGCTTGGGCGTAGACACCATTCAGGAATTTTTGCAAAGTGCGATAAAGGCGCTGATCGGCGATAAAAAGCTGGTGGTGTTTATTGATGACCTAGATCGCTGTAATTCTGCGGCAGC
>JBLGCB010000062.1:0-22555 GCA_047617105.1 Phenylobacterium sp.
AGATTTCTGGAGGAAGCTACGTTCAAGCAAGTGGAACTTCGCTTACTTTTCAACGAGTTGAAAAGGCGGCACATCCGTGTGCCGCTTAGCCAGTGCCCAGCAACATGCGTTTCTGGATGGGCACTAACTAATCCTTTGGCACGCTGGTGTTATGGTTTAAAGCAACGGTCGTCTGGATATCTGATAAAACGTTCTGGCTGGCGGCAATGGATAAAGCTGGATAATGCTGTTGTAGTTGTTTGTCCAATTGAGCGATTTGCGCGTTAAGCCAGCCTTTTTTCTCTGTTGACAGGATCACCGCAGCAGAGAGCGACGCTTTGGCCCAGCGCTGCAAATGCTGGCGACGATAGAGCCATAACAACGATAGTTCATAATGCTTAATGCCGTCAAAATATCGCTCTGCCTGTTGGTAGTTGCCACTTTGTGAATACCACTCCGCCTTGGCCAGGCGGGTATCTTTGTTGATGAGTAAGGCTGTGATGGTTGCAGGTTCAATACTTTTCCAGTGATTGTTTAACAGTTGGAGTAAAACTAAGTCTTCATTTCTAGAACTGATGATATTTTTTACTTTGGCCAATGCAAGCTGGTATTGGTCGATATTCAGCTCGGTTTTACCGGCTTGAAAATAACTCAGTTGCAACTCTTTTCGATATAGCCATGCGCGCGTATCCAGTAACTGCGCATTATTGGTATTGTCTGTTAGCGCCTGCTTCAGCCTCTTTTTATTGTGGTCAAATAAGTGCTGATAGGGCAAACCTTGCTGCCAATGAGCAATGGCCTTTTGCACATCAAGTGCGACCATCACTGAAATCACCATGGGGTGGCCTGGTTGTGCCTGCTCTGCCAATGCTGCAAACTTTTGGGCTTGTTTAATTTCAGCATTATTGCTGAGCAATAGGCTGTTATTGATCTCCGACAATTGACTATAACTCATCGCTAAAGCGTAATTAACCACAAAATGTTCGGGATTAAGACGTCGTGCCTGTTGGTATTGCGTTATGGCTTGTTTAAGTTTTTGTTGGGCACTCACTGGGACGACAAATTCAGCCCAACGTTGATAGGCCGAGCCTGCATTGACAATCGCGCCAATTCGTTGCGGTTGTAACTGACTGGCCTGGTGCCAAGCATTGATGGCATCAGCAAATTTTTGATTCATTTGCCATTGGCTTTGAAATAGGCTTAGTGGTGGGCCTTTTTTTAATGGGCCGAATGGCTGCTGTTTACCGTCGTGAACCGCGATGGTATACAGTAAACTGGCATAACTATTATAAAAAGAATAATCGCGGTTTTGTTTAGGGATTTGCGCAAAAGTATCAATGGCAGATTCAAAGATTGAGCCAACCGGGAAGGCACGGTCCTGCAATAGTTTTATTTTTTGTGAATAAGCGAGTCCCAAAGACAGTAAAATATCGGCATTGTTGGTATGGGTGCTGGAATTGGCATTGCTGCTGGCGTGACTTAATGCCAACTGTAATTGTTCGATGGCCTGTTGTTGAGTGGCAATGGTGTGACCGGAATATTGATCTTGGTATTCACTCTTTAATGATAATAACTGCCCTTTGTTAAAATAAGGTTGGTAATGAGCGGGGGCGATGGTGATCGCATTGTCCACTAATGTCATGGCTTGTTGGTAGGTGTGGTTAAAACCTGTTTGTTTACCGTACTGTTTATCATACAGGCCATTGTTTAATATCCGAAAATACACCGCCAGCGGTTTTAACTGTAATTGCAGGTCACTGCGCCCCTGTTGTGCCGCTTGGGCATAATGGGCTAATGCCTGCTTGGCGTCTTGAGGATTGTTTTGGCTCGTCGCAGTGCTTTGCATTTTGGCCAAATAAATATCACCACGTAAGATATGATGCTGATAAAACCAGCTGGGTAAATCATGGCTGTTTGCCAACGTGGCCAGCGCTTTATCGTTTTCGCCTTGATAGTATTGCAACAAGGCTTTGGCATAAGATTGATAAGGTGAGCCACTCATGCCTTGTTCGAGAAACTCAATGGCAGGTTGACGGTGTTGCTTATCCAATTGGGCCATCCTGTCTTTGCGGGTCGAAGTACTGCTGATATTAAGAATAATTGCCTTTTGTCGCTGGTAAATCGCGCCATGGCTCAGGGCTAAGTTATAGGCCACCCGAGTTTGTACAAAACCGCTGTCCCATGCCTGTTGCAAGTTTTCCAGCGCTGACTCATATTGTTGCATCGCATAATACATACGACCAATCGCATAATGGCCGGGGCCATAAGCACGCTCACCGATATTGTTCATTTCATGGTTAAGGGTGGTGATTTCTTGCTGCCATTGGTTGGTCTCCACGCTAATATCATGGCGGGCGGCCATTTTACTCAGCTTAACTTTGGCTTCTAGACTTTCTACCCTGCTGGTAAAGGAGGTGATAAATTGTTCACGTACTTGTTGTTGATGCTGTTGATATTGCTGCCAAAGTTGTTCAGTGAACCCACCCACAGTGAGTAAGGCGACCAGCACTACTGGCCATTTATGTTTCAGCAACTTCTTTTTCAGCCAATAGCTTTTGTCGGGTAAACTCAGAACGGGTTCTCCGGCGAGATAACGTAACAGGTCATCATTGACCTCTTTGGCCGATGGGTAGCGATTTTGCCGTAATGGCTGCATACATTTGCAAATAATCGCCTTAACATCTACGGGCAGATTTTGCCACTGTGGACTGTTAAACGCTTTGCAAGGATGTGCATTGAGTGCAATGGATTGGGGCTGCAAACCGGTGAGCAATTGATATAAAGTAGCACCAAAACTGTATATGTCACTGGTGCGGTCAAGTGAACTGCCGTGGAGTTGTTCTGGTGACATAAATGACGGTGTGCCTGCGGTGATGGTGTTTTGCCGGTTGATGTCGTCATTATGATTGGCAAGGCCAAAGTCGACCATATAAGGATGAATGCCATCTTCACAGTGATCAGCGAGCATGATATTGGCGGGTTTGATATCACGATGAATAATGCCATGGGCGTGTAGGGCCTGTAAGCCGTCACATACTTTTTGCATTAAGGTGATGATTTGTTCTGGGTTGACCGTTTTTTGGTCTTTTAACCACTGTAATGCCGACTTTCCGGGAATATATTGCATCACCAAATAGCTGTTGCAGTTGTCTGTTTGGGCTTCTGCCACTTGATAGATTTTACAGATATTGGGATGTTCAATCTCGGCCTGCATTCTGGCTTCGGTGAGCAAAGCCTGATTCATTGAACACCGACCAGAGGTCAGTATCTTAATCGCGACATCACGTTGTAACTGATTGTCGTGGGCTAAAAAGACCGAACCACAGCCGCCACTGCCGAGTCTTTGCTTTAATTGAAAATGTTTTAATTGTTGTTTGAATTGGTTGCTTGCGGGGGATAAGTGAGGGGACGCCTGATTGGCCTCAGGGTCGATAAGGGTGTTGATTTGGGTTTCTATGCTTGTTTCTATGCTTGTTTCTATGTTTGCTTCGACGTTTGCTTCGATGTTGTGGGCATCATCACAGATAATGCTTTGGGGTGCATTTGGATAGTTCATATACTGCCTCCGTTTATACATGCATTCCGATTGACTGTTCAGTACACCCATCTTAGACGCCATCTTGGCATTACATTTTGTACTTAAACAGTAGCTGCTTAAATTGTATTGTGCTATCTCCTACTAAGAACCAGTATAGCCTGTTTTTTGAGCAAAGCGAGCGTTTTATTGGCTAGAACTGTTGAAAACCTTCAAGTTTAAGGTGTTAAAAGGGTAAATTACCTGGTTTGTATAGAAATCAGCATACAATCGACAACCCGCCAAAAAGAAGCGTTAACAAAATTGAATTGGCCCTAAAGTGCCCGTATTCGTCCAATTAGGTTATAATAATGGTCATATAACCCATAACCGCGAATATTCATGCATCTCAGTATATTGCCATCTTGTTCAAGAATCACTTTATTTGTCCTTATGCTATTGTTCTGCAACTCAATGGTGTTGGCCTCGGGGTCAGCCACCCGGTTTGAACGTTTGTCTTTGGAAGACGGTTTATCACAGGCATCAATTTACAGTATTGTTCAAGATAATCAGGGGTTTATGTGGTTTGCGACCGAGGATGGGCTCAATCGCTATGATGGTTATGAATTCAAGATTTACCGTTACGATTCGAATAACCCTGATTCTATTTCTAGTAATTTTGTGCGTGCGATTTACCAGGATAAGCAAGGGGTTTTATGGTTGGGTACCGATGGCGGGCTTAACCGTTTCGATGCACAAACCGACAGTTTCAGCCACTTTACTCATGACCCGACCAATTCTGACAGTTTGAGCAGTAATACTGTCCACGCCCTTTATGAAGATACCCAAGGCATACTGTGGGTGGGTACTGACCAAGGTTTGAATCAGTTTGATCGCAACACTCAAGGTTTTAAGGTGTTTCGACATCAGCCGCAAAATCCAAACAGCCTAAGTCACAACATCGTTAGGACCCTCTTTGAAGATAGTTCAGGCACGCTGTGGGTGGGCACTAGCGGTGGATTAAATCGGTTTGATCGTCACCTTGGCACTTTTCGTCGTTTTGTGCATATTCAGGGGCAAGCCAACAGCTTAAGTGATAATGTCATTAGAATGGTCACCGAGGACAAGTTAGGCCATTTATGGATTGGCACCAGAACCGGATTAAATCGCTTCACGCCATCGACAGGGCAATTTCGCCATTTTAACCATTTGCCATCAAATCCCCGCAGTTTAAGCCATAATACTGTTCGTTCTGTTTACATGGACAGTGATGATGTGTTGTGGGTGGGTACTTTGGATGGTCTTAATCGCTATGACCGCCAAAACCAGCAGTTTACCCGGTTCAGCTTTGATGGCGCTGACCCTAATAGTCTGAGTAACAATGTCATTTTTTCCATTGCGCAAGACAGTACTGGTGTGTTGTGGTTTGGCACGCGGGGCGGTATTAACAAATATAACCCCGACACCCAACGCTTCAGTCATTTTAAACACTATCAATCTGATCCTCACAGTTTAAGTGCTGTGCATGTTGAATCTTTTTACCAAGACGCCCAAGGCAAGTTGTGGGTGGGCACTCGGGGCGGTGGTTTAAATGTATACGATGAAAAAAGTCAACGTTTCAACCACTTTCGCCACCAAGCATCAGATCCCAGTAGTCTAAGCAGTAATGTGGTACTTAGTATCTATGAGGATAGCAAAGCGCGTTTGTGGGTTGGCACACTCCGAGGTGGCCTGAACCGTTTTGAGCAGGGCCGATTTGCCCACTTTAAACGCCAACCGGGTGTTGCTGACAGTCTTAGTCATAACAGTATCAATGCGATGACAGAAGATAAAGAAGGACGCTTATGGCTGGGTACGCTGGGGGGCGGACTTAACCGCTTCGATCCTGAGCGCAATCATTTTGAGCACTTTGCCTTAGACCAAAATAATCCCAACAGCTTAAGCCATGATGCTGTGACTGCGCTTTATCAAGATAAGCAGGGCATTTTGTGGGTGGGCACTTGGGGGGGCGGACTCAATCGTTTTGACCCACAAACCCGTCGTTTTCAACGCTTTCGTCATCATGGTGATAAAAATAGCATCAGTAACGATTTTATATTATCTATACATCAAGATAACGATGGCATTTTGTGGATTGGTAGTCAAAGCGGGTTGAATCGTTTTGATGCTAAAACGGGTCGTTTTCGTCACCTAACGCAGGTGCATGGTCTGCCTAACAATGTGATTAATGGCATCACCCAGGATAATGCGGGGCTGTTGTGGTTCAGCACTAACCGCGGGCTTGCCAGGTATGATCCTGATAGTGAAATATTCACCAATTATGATGTTAACGATGGTCTGCAAAGCAATGAATTCAACGCTGGTGCGGTGTTACGCGGTATCAACGGTGAGTTGTTTTTTGGTGGTGTTAATGGCTTTAATCGCTTTTTTCCCGAGCATATTGGCGATACGCCTTTTTCACCGAAGGTGTTATTAACGGACTTTTTACTGTTTAATCAATCGGTGCCCGTTAAAAATGCGCTTAGTCAGGGTGGCAGCAGCAATAACCGCCCAAGTGGCTTTTATTTATCTAAAACCATTAATGCGCTGTCAGAGTTAAGCCTCAGTTACCGACAAAGTGTGTTTTCTTTTCAGTTTGCCGCTTTAAATGCAGTGAACCCATTGAAAATTCAATATGCCTGGCAGCTTGAGGGCTGGGATCAGGACTGGATTTACACTGATGTCAAAAATCGGCGTGCCACTTATACCAATATTCCACCAGGTAGTTATTCGTTGCGGATTAAAGCGAGTGCCCAGGCTGGCGATTGGAGCGAACGAGACAAGCCACTAACGGTCACTATTTTGCCGCCTCCTTGGCAAACTTGGTGGGCGTATGCGATTTATGGCTTGATACTGAGTGCATTGATTGTCTCGGCGATATTTATTGTTAATCAACGCAAAAAATTGCTCGCCCAGAATGAAGCCATACAAAATGAGCAAGCGCTTAACCACAGACTCCAGCAAGTCGACAAACTTAAAGATGAGTTTTTGGCCAACACCTCTCACGAATTTCGCACCCCGCTTAATGGCATTATTGGCTTGGCCGAATCGCTAATCGACGGTGTCGCAGGGCCGTTACCCGATAAGGCGAACCATAATCTGGCGATGGTGATCACCAGCGGCAAACGGTTAAATCACTTGGTGAATGACATTCTCGATTTTTCGACATTAAAAAATCATAATCTGATGTTAAACACCCGAACCATTGATTTACATACTTTAACCGAGGTGGTACTGGCACTATCACAACCTTTGATTGGCCAAAAAGAGTTGCTTTTGGTCAATGCGATTGCAACTGATTTATCGGCTGCGTTGGCTGATGAAGATCGTTTACAGCAGATTTTGCATAACCTGATAGGCAATGCCATCAAGTTTACCGACCATGGTCGAATCACCGTATCGGCACAGTTGACTGACCATGAGTTGAGCATTAGCGTGTCAGATACGGGGATAGGTATCGCCAAAGATCAGCAAGCGGTGATCTTTAATTCGTTCGAGCAGGTTGAAGGGGATAGCGGACGACGTTTCAGTGGTACTGGTTTGGGGTTGGCGATAAGCAAGCAATTGGTCGAATTACATGGTGGCCAGATTGAAGTTGAATCTAGTCCGGGTCAAGGTTCAGTCTTTAGCTTTACATTACCTGCCTCTGATAAGGGTTCGGTGAATGATACCCACTTGTCTGATGTGATCAACCGATTACAGTTGCAGTCAGACAAAACGGGTTTTGAGGCCGCGACTAATGACACTGACTCACCAGTGATCGAGTCTGAGCACAGTAATCATCGTTTTCGTATTTTGTTGGTAGATGATGAGCCCGTTAACCTGCAAGTATTACACGATCATTTGTCCGTGTGTAATTATCAACTGGTAGAGGCTTTATCCGGGCCACAGGCGCTTAAGGCCATGGCCGAACAAGGGCCATTTGACCTAGTGCTGCTGGATATTATGATGCCGCAGATGTCCGGTTATGATGTGTGTCGGCAATTGCGTCAAGACAGTGGCGTAAGTGATTTACCGGTGATTTTTTTAACGGCAAAAACGCAAGTGGCTGATTTGGTGCAAAGTTTTGCCGTTGGGGCCAATGACTATTTGACCAAACCTGTGTTGAAACACGAACTACTGGCTCGGGTTGAAACACATCTTAAACTGCTTGATGTCAACCGCCACCTTGAGCAGCAGGTGACAAAACGGACAAATCAGTTGATACAGTCTGTAAACATGGCTTCGTTGGGCACGCTGACCGATGGCATTGCCCATGAAATCAATAATCCCACCAACTTTGCGCATGTGAGTAGCGAAAACCTTAAGGTCGACTTATCAAAACTTGAGCAGTTAATTTTTAACCTTGCCGGAGACGATGCTGACGAAGCACTGCTTAAGCATTTGAAAAGCCATTTCTTACCTTTGTATAAGCACCTTGAAACCATTCAAAGTGGTACGGTACGAATTAAAAACATTGTTGAAGATTTGCAGGCTTTCACGCACCATGGCTGCGGTGATGTTCAGGTGGTGACAATCACCGATAAGCTGCAATCTGCGGTGAATCTGGTGCGGACAAAGTACCTTAATGTGATTGAGTTTGTCACTCACTTTAGCGCAAAACCGGTGCTGGAGTGTTATCCCGCCAAATTGAATCAGGTCTTTATGGATTTGATTGTTAATGCTTGCGATGCCATTGAGACTAAAAATCAACCAACGTCCGTGCAGAAAACGTCACAGGCGTCGGCGGACAAACCAGCGCAGCCATTAGGGCAAATTGTGATCACCTGTAAACTGTCTGACACTATGGTGGACATCACCATCAGGGATAACGGCTGTGGCATGGATGATGACATTAAAAGTAAAATATTTGATCCGTTTTATACCACTAAAGAGGTCGGTAAAGGCACTGGGTTGGGTCTGTCAATTGTTTATAATATTATTCAACAACATCAGGGGATTTTAACTGTCACCTCGCAAGTCGGCGTTGGTACTGTGTTTACCATACAGCTGCCGTTCAATCCTGCCATTCAATAATCATTAAACCTCGACTAAGCCTCGACTAAGCCTCGACTAAGGTGAGCCTACTGTGCCTTCGCGGCACAGAGGCTTCGCTGTAGCCGCTCCCACCATTAGGTCAAAGTTATACCTCGGTTATAACCCGTTATATCGGGTTATACCTTCCTTTTATCAATGTCGTTAAAGTAGTTAGCAAGTCAGCAGCACTGACTTATTTAACTCATATTCTATAGGCCCGGTAGTAAACAATCTGGAAGTGGGCCCTTAATTGTATAAAAGGTGAACGACATGAAAAACTTTAATCAAACTTTAATGACCACGATTATTTTTACTTTGGCGACTTTTACTGGCGATGTAGCCCTTGCAGCGATTGACACCAGTACATTAAAAGCAGGTCCGGGTGATGATATTACCCCGCCAATGATAGTGTCGTCGACCCTTGCAGTGGTGAGCACTAGTGCGTTAAAAGCAGGTCCGGGTGATGATATTACCCCGCCAACGATAGTGTCGTCGACCCTTGCTGCGTTGAGCACCAGTGCGTTAAAAGCAGGTCCGGGTGATGATATTACCCCGCCAATGATAGTGTCGTCTACCCTTGCAGCGGTGAGCACCAGTGCGTTAAAAGCAGGTCCGGGTGATGATATTACCCCGCCAACGATAGTGTCGTCGACCCTTGTTGCGTTGAGCACCAGTGCGTTAAAAGCAGGTCCGGGTGATGATATTACCCCGCCAATGATAGTGTCGTCGACCCTTGCAGCGGTGAGCACCAATACATTAAATGCAGGTCCAGGTGATGATATTACCCCGCCATCGGCCATTGTGGCTGTGTAAAGATGTACGACTGTGGTGAGTACAGAGAATGTGCTCACCCTGTGTTTTTTTTATTTATATGTTGATTAATACTTGACCATGTTGAGTAATGTCATTAGAATGCCTATCCAGTCATCAGCACAGAGTGTAAATTAGGTAATTCGGTCATAAGCAAGCATTATGTAATCGTTCTTGTTTTAGTGTGGTGATGTCAATTTTTTTTTAAGCTTAGTCACAGACAGCTCGGAAAAGTCTTCTAATTGTATAAAAGGTAAACAACATGCAAAATATTAAGCGAACTTTCATCACATCTACCCTTCTGGCTTTGGCCGCTTTTACGGTTAACTTAGCCTATGCTGAAGGAAGTCCGGATGGGGATATTGAGCCACCACTGGTCACATTGGCAGTGTTGAATAGTGATTCGTTTAAAGCGAGTCCAGATCAAGATATTGATCCGCCGTTAGCAACATTGGCAGCGTTGAATAGTGATTCGTTTAAAGCGAGCCCAGATCAAGATATTGATCCGCCGTTAGCAACATTGGCAGCGTTGAATAGCGATTCGTTTAAAACCAGTCCAGATCAAGATATTGAGCCGCCGTTAGCAACATTGGCAGCGTTGAATGGCGATTCGTTTAAAGCCAGTCCAGATCAAGATATTGATCCGCCGTTAGCAACATTGGCAGCGTTGAATGGCGATTCGTTTAAAGCCAGTCCAGATCAAGATATTGATCCGCCATTAGCAGCCCTTACGACGATTAGCGCCAATTCGTAAAAAACAGCTTAGTCGCGGCGCTTTGTTGATACACTCTGCGCCTTATTGCTGTTATGCGCCTGTATAGCAGTTTGCCACAAACCACTCCCTCACGTCATTTTCCTTTGTACTTCCCTTTAAGATCAGGCCAAAATTCGGATTAGATTTTTTAATGCTTGACCATTTCCCCCCGATTAAATTTGTCGCAGTCAGTCAAATAGCGTTTGACAACGCTGTCATCGATGTGTTTTTATGTATCTTATCAATTGAATCCTGAAGCACGCAGACAAGTTGTTTTACGTCATTTTTTTATTCGCTAAAATTGGCAACGCTGTCACCATCGGTTATTGATTTATGTTATCGGCGGTTTCAAGGTTTACAAAGCAGCGTAGTCAGCGGGTTGGCGACGAGTCTTGTGGTTTAGAATTAAGTAGAGTAAAGCATTATGACAGGAAAAGGTAAAATTAAATTCATTGGTACTTTAGTGACCAGTATTTTGTTATTCGGTTGTAATTCGTCTGTGCAAACGGATGCTGTATCAGTTGGACCCGCTGCGGTCTTTTTTGATGATTTTTCTTATAATGATATGGCTGATTTTTACGCCAATGACTGGAAAGTCAGAACCGAAATGGGTCATCCGGGTATTGCCGGGGCGAGTTGGTCAGACAAAGGCATTAGCTTTCATGGCGGTGTCGATGGTGCTGCCAATGGGGTGGTTCGAATGACCTCAGTGACTGGTGGCAAAGGTGACAACACCCAACATACCCAATTTTGCCATGCCCGCAAATATCTCGAAGGCACTTATGCTGCCAGAGTTTTCTTTCGCGATGAACCTACCTCAGGCCCTGATGGTGACGAAGTCATTCAGACCTTTTATGCCATTAGCCCGTTAGAAGCGCCGATGCATCCAGATTACAGCGAAACAGATTTTGAATACCTGCCTAACGGCGGCTGGGGTGCCAATGAGCAACCCGCGATGTGGTCTACCACTTGGGAAACCTTTCAGCTTAAGCCTTGGACTAAAGTCAATGAATACACCCGCAAGCAAGGCAGTTATAGCGGCTGGCATACCTTAGTGTTAACGGTGAGCAATAACCGCGTGACGTATTATGTCGATGGTGAATTGCTGTCTGTTCATGGTAGCAAAGTGGCACCAGAGGTGCATATGTCGATGAACTTTAACCTGTGGTTTATGCCCAAAGGGGCAGACGGTTCAAATGGTCCTATCGACTCGCCAAAATTACGCCAATACCAGCAAGATATCGATTGGGTTTTCCATCAGGCGGGAGAAGTATTAAGCACCGCCCAGGTCGAAGATTCAGTGCGTGATTTTCGCGGTAATAAGGTTAGACATATAGATGATGTTGTGCCACAAAACCCGGCTTTACCTTCTCCTTGTGGTTTATAGATAAATCGCCCCACTTCACTTCGTGAAGCGGGGCGTTTTATTGATTTTTAAATTCTTTACTCAGATTGATGCAGCAAATCCGCCAATATTCCGACCTAAAAAATAATCAGGAACAATTTGTCACCACAACGAAAAAAACCGCTATACTAGGATAGTACTGTAAAGGAAAGGGACATAATCAATGAAAATAACCTGGGTTACTGATATTCATCTTAACTTTTTACGCACCAGTGATATCACTGATTTGTGTGCGTCTATTGTTGCGGGTGAGCCTGATATCGTGTTGATTGCTGGAGATATTGCCGAAGCGCCAACGCTAGCCCGTTATTTAACCCTCTTGGAGCAACAACTACCTTATCCGGTCTATTTTGTGCTGGGTAACCATGATTATTATCATGGCTCGGTAGCCTCAACACGCAGCGAAGTTAAGCTGCTGATGGCGCAATCTGAACGGTTGCAGTATTTGGCTTTGTCTGGGGTGGTGAGTCTCAGTGCCAATACGGCTTTGATTGGCCATGATTCTTGGGGGGATGGCCGTTATGGCGATTATGCCAATTCAACCGTGTTACTCAATGACTATCGACTGATTAGTGAGTTACGTGGCCTGGACGCCGACACCCGCCTGACCAAACTTAATGCCCTAGGTGATGAATCTGCCGCCCATTTCAAACGCTATTTACCCGAAGCATTGGCAACCCATGAGGAGGTTGTTTTGTTGACCCATGTGCCGCCCTTTCAAGAAGCCGCTTGGCACGAGGGCAAAACCTCAGATGATAATTTTGCCCCCCATTTTAGCTGTAAAGCCGTGGGGGATGTGTTGGTAGAAATCATGAGCCAGCCACAATATCATGACAAAACCCTGACCGTGTTGTGCGGTCATACCCATGGTGCAGGGGTTTGTCAAAAGCTGCCTAACCTTAAAGTGATCACCGGCGAAGCGGTTTATCGCCATCCTCAAGTTCAATCACCTATCTATATGGATTAGCCGTCACTGTTCAGCACGCTGAATAGTGACGATTAGCTTTTATGGCTCTGACCATATACCGTCATTTAGGGTAACAAATTCAAAACTGCTTTTTTCTTCCTCTGCGTTGCCTCAGCGTCCTCTGTGGCTCAGTGGTAGTCGCAATGAACGAAGCCATTTGCTACCCAGTTTGATTGGTGCCGCTTTTATTTATTGCGCTTGCAGCGTTTGGCCGCTCAACTCAACACTATCATCACCCATCAAATACAAATACGTCGGCATTAAGTCTTGTGGCGTGACCAGCTTTGATTTGTCTTCACCAGGAAACGCTTTGGCACGCATACCCGTGTTAACCGCCCCAGGATTGACGCTGTTAAAGCGAATGCTGCTCTTTTCATACTCATCGGCAATGGTGGCCATTAAACCCTGACAGGCGTGTTTAGACACCGCATACGGTCCCCAGAAAGCGTGGCCACCAGTGGCAACGCCAGAAGAGGTGAATACCACTGAAGCATTTGGCGCTTGTTTAAGTACTTGAATCAACGCTTGCGTCATTAAAAAAGGCGCAGTTACATTGGTGTGCATCACTTCATTCCAGCTGTTTTCAGAGATATGTTCCAGTGGACTTAATACCCCCAGTGCGGCGGCATTGTGTAATACACCGTCAAGCTGGCCAAATTGATCGACGATGGTGGCAGCCATATCAACATAATTCTTTTTCGTCGCGCCTTTTAAATCCATCGGCACAATGGCTGGCTCGACAAAACCAGCATTAATGATTTCGTCATAAACCGCTTCGAGTTTTTTCACTGTTCTGCCAAGTAAAATCACGCAGGCACCATGTTGAGCGAAAGTTATCGCTGCCCGACGACCGATGCCATCTCCGGCACCTGTGACAAGAATGGTTTTATTGGCGAGTAAATCAGTTGGCGCTGTATATTTCATGAGTTATTAAAAAAAGTTGGTCAAATTTGACTGGAATACTACCCTTGTAATAGTCAAAGATCACGTACTACTGAGCCATTACTGAATCTTTACTGAACAATTAGTCAATTTTGTCGGGGATTTAGACTAAAAGTGTTGGCTTCTTTGGTCACTTTACGTTAATTTGAACTGGTCTAAGGTGTTAGGTCATCAATCTGAATGCGGAACATTGATAATGACGTCTCTCTCGTCAACAAAAAGACCGCATAAGAATAAAAAATATCCATATTTGGGGAAATATAATGAAAAAGTTAATTCTCAGTATTCCGATAGCCGTGGCTATGGGTCTGAGTGGTTGTGGGGATAAAACAACCCTACAAGATCTCAACGATGAGGTTGCAACAAACAACAGTACTGTTATTCCGATGTCCAGAGTGGTATTTGACCCTACTGGAGGCAAATTATCAGTGCCAAACGATTTACTGTTCTCTGGCACTACTGATGGCACGCTTGAAATGCCAGCCGAAGTGGCCGGACGAGCAGGGGGCGCAATGCCTGATTACAGCAATCCAAGTATTGGATTGGGTATGCTCGATGGTTGGTCAACGCAAAATCCATTTGTGTTGGCGCTAGACTTTCCGGCGGGTTATTCACTGGACGCGGCTTCTGCCAGTGCGCCAGGTGCGGTAAGAATATTCGAAGTACAAATGGGCGCAACCGCCGGTTGTGAAGAGGTGCCTCGTGGTGCCGCTTGTGCCCCCGTTGCTGAGCTGACCTTTGGTGTTGATTTTGTCACCTCTGCCAGTGGCAACAGCGTGGCAGTGGCACCGCTTCATCCACTGAAGCCTGAAACCACCTATATCGTGGCGCTGACTGATACCTTAAGAGATACCAATGCCAGTGGCAGCTCTCGCTCTATTGGTCCTTCAAGCACTTATGAGTTGGTGCGTCGAGACATTAATACCTTACCTTTGGCCACGCCTTCTCAGCTGGCGTTGCAAGGCGTGATTAACAGCTTTGAAGGCGTGTTAGCCGCTGGATTTGGTGTTGATACCGATACTGTTATTTACACTTCTGCTATGACCACTCAATCGGTGGGCAAAATTCTCGGCACCATCAAAACCATGATGGCGGCGAATATGAGCCTGAACCCGGCTGCCACACCGCGGGTTGACGTTTCTTTTACGGGCACCACAGTGGCCGACAAAATGGTTGAGCTAGGGGCGTTATCACCAGATAGCCCATCTTTGCCTGCTTTTAGTGCGGCGTTATTGTATGAAGGCAATGTGACATTGCCGTATTACTTAGGCGTGCCAACCCCTACAAACCCTCTGGCGCCAGTCAACACCGCGTGGAGAGCGGCGTGTGATAGTGGCGTTATGGTGGCAGGTTATGCGGCTCAGGTGGGTGACAGCTACCCCTATGATCCGGCAACGACGGCACCTTTGAGTCAGAATGATGGCATGTGTATCGCATTAAGTGGCGGTCAATTGCGTGATTTCACCAATCCTGAAACGGGTTTTGGTATCGACAAAGAACGTCATTTGACCAAGTACAATGTGATCCCACAAATACGTGCCATGGACAATGTCGATGTGCAGATGACCATTCCTGAAATTAACACGGTGAATTTTATTCGTGTTAACGTGCTGGGGTTGGATCCAATTGCGATGCCAGAAGCCGGTTGGCCTGTGGTCATTTTGCAACATGGTATCACTTCTAGAAAAGAAGATATGTTGTCTATCACCGCCAATTTAGCGTTGGCTGGTTTTGCCACTACCGCGATTGATTTGGCCTTGCACAGCAGTCGTGGTTTTGATGTGAACGGTGATGGCGTTGATGATATTAACGCCACCACAGTGTCACCGACCCATTATATGAATCTGTCGAATTTGGCTTCAGGGCGAGATAACCTGCGTCAAAGTGCTGCTGATTTGATGGGTTTACGTTTGGGTCTTAACTTCGCCCAGAATGTTGACTTGGATACCAGCCGGGTGTATGCCCTTGGTTTGTCATTGGGTGCTATAAGCGCTTCGACTTTTCTGGCTGTGACCAACACCAGAACTTTGGATGTGGCTTTAGGGCTACCAGAAGGCGCGCCGAGTATCGACGATTTGTTTAAAGTCAATGCTGGCGTCTTAGCCAGCCCAGGTGGCGGTATTGCTAGCCTGTTGGTTGATTCCCCGGCATTTGGTCCTATCGTTCAAGGTAGTGTCCTAAGTGGTTCAGGTACAGCATTGTCAGCCGAATTTAACGCCTTCTTAGCCACGCCTGGCGATCAGTGTGATGCTTTTGCGGCGAGTCAGGATAGTTATCTTGGTTGTAAAGTTCAGGTGTTCTTGTTTGGTTTATCACAAGCTGGTGACGTCGCTAAACTTGCTTCATTTAAGGGCAGTATCTCGGCCTTTATTTTTGCTGCACAAGCCATCATTGATGGTGGTGACCCAAGCAGCTTCGGTTCGATGTTAGCGGCTAATGGAACTCCGTTGTTAGTGACTGAACTCATTGGCGATGGTATGGAAAATTTATCTGACCAAGTGATACCTAACCAATCATCGAGTACGCCTATTGGTGGCACTGAGCCATTGATTCGGGCGTTGGGTTTGGCGGGTAAAAGTATCAGCAACAGCACTTTGGGCGAGATTGATGAAAATGGTATGCCGGGCAAAGTCTCTGGTGTGATCCGTTTCACCAAAGGTCATCATAGCTCTGTGGTGAATCCTGGTATTCGTTCAGAGGCGACCGAAGCCATCAGCAATCAGCGTGTGACGCAAGAAATGCAATCACAAGCGGTGAGCTATTTCAGCTCAAATGGTACTGCTGTACTGGTCACTGATGGTGAGTTTGTTCAAGGTAACTAATTATCGCCGAAATGTCGGACCACCTGAAACTCACATCCATGTGAGGTTTCAGGAGGAAGCTACGTTCAAGCAAGTGGAACTACGCTTGCTTTTCAACGAGTTGAAAAGGTGATACATCCGTGTATCACTTTTATTATCATGATTAATTACAAAAAGCCCGGTTTTTACCGGGCTTTTTTTATGGCCGCAGATTGGTGATTACGTTAGAATGTGCGCAACAATACCAAACTAATACCTCAATAAGATAAGGGAGCAAACAACATTGGATTTTTTATATCACTATGGACTTTTTCTGGCGCAGGCGGTGACGATTGTTGTTGCTATCATTGCAGTTATCGTCGGTGCAACTGTGGCTGCATCAAAACCCAAATCAGAGCGTGGCGAGCTTGAAATCGAAGACCTTGGTGAGTATTTCGCCCAAGTCAAAGAAATGCTTGAAGAAAAAGTCTTAACCAAAGAAGCGTTAAAACAACGTCAAAAAGCGCAAAAGAAAGCACAGAAAAAAGAACAGAAAAATGCTGATGATGCCCCACAAAAACCGAGTTTGTTTGTGGTTGAATTCGAAGGCAGTGTCGATGCCAATGAAGTGAGTTCGTTACGCGAAGAAATCAGTGCGATTTTAACCATTGCCACTAGTGATGATGAAGTGTTGCTTAAAATAGAAAGCGGCGGTGGTGTGGTGCATGGTTATGGTTTGGCGGCTTCGCAAATCAGTCGTTTAAAAGCGGCCAATATTCCTATCACCGTGGCCATTGACAAAGTGGCGGCCAGTGGCGGTTATATGATGGCTTGTGTGGCGAATAACATTATTTGCGCACCGTTTGCCATTGTTGGTTCTATCGGTGTGGTGGCGTCTTTGCCTAACTTCAATAAGTTACTGAAAAAGAACGACATTGATTATGAACAATTTACTGCCGGTGACTACAAACGCACTGTCACTGTTTTTGGCGAAAACGATGAAAAAGGGCGTGCTAAATTCAACCAAGAGCTAGAAGAAACCCACACCTTGTTTAAAACCTTTGTCAGTGAAAACCGTCCTGATTTGGATATTGAGACCGTGGCCACTGGCGAGCACTGGTTTGGTACTGATGCGATGAAACGAGGTTTGGTCGACGAACTGCAAACCAGCGATGACTACTTGATGAGCAAAATTGATTCGCATCAGTTATTTGGCATTAAATGTGTGATTAAAAAGAGCATGGCAGAGAAAATGGGTTTATCGATGTCAGTGGCTTTTGACACTGTGCTGGGCAAATGGTGGCAGCGTTCACAACGTAATCGGACTAATATAGGTTAAGAGTGGTTAAGCTGCAATGAAAGCAGACTTTTGGCATCAATGCTGGGAGAACGATCATATTGCCTTTCATCAGGATGACTATCATCCGCTGATGATGCAACTGTGGTGTTCATGGGCGGGCGATACCCAAGGGGCGGTATTTGTGCCCCTGTGTGGCAAATCAAGTGATATGAATTGGATTGCCAAACATCATAAAGTGATTGGTTCAGAGCTGAGCGATATTGCTTGCCGTGATTTTTATGTTGATAACAATATCTCCTACCAACTAAACCCGCTAAGCCTGCTAAGCCCCGATGCTGAAGGTTTAACGCATTATCAAAGTGAACATATCGACTTATATCAGGGCGACTTTTTTGCCCTGAGCCCACAAGATGTTGATAATTGCTCACTGATTTATGACCGTGCCGCCTTAATTGCCCTGCCACCAGCGCTTAGAGCGCAATATGCGGCGCATTTGCAGCTTTTGTTTGCTCAGGGAGGCAAGCTGCTGTTATTCACCGTAGAATACCCCAAAGATGAAATCAAAGGCCCACCATTTTGTGTTAGCGAAGAGGAAGTGAACACCTTGTTTGCGGGCTGCGAAATCACGCGCGTGGTGGCACAACCCATGGCAGATAATCAATTTGCTCGGCGGACATTAAAAGTATCTTGGCTGCTTGAAGTGGCTTATTTTATTGATTTGTAACCCAGGAACCGTCAATGACACAACAAGCAGGGATAAAAGATATTGCCAAACGGGCAGGGGTCTCTACCGCTACGGTCTCGCGCACGCTACGCAATCCTCAACTGGTGTCTGTTGCCACCAAAGAAAAAGTGATGACGGCCGTTAATGCTTTAAATTATCGACCCAATCAAATGGGCAGTAACCTGCGAACCAAACGCACTGGCAACATTGTGGTGATTATTCCTGATATTACCAATCCATTTAATGCCGGGGTGATTCGGGCCATTGAACAGGTGGCGCAAACCAGAGGGTATTCTGTGTTGTTAGGGGACACCCAAGGCGATGAAATACGTATCCGTCATTATGCGGGTATGGTCGCTTCAAGACAGGCCGATGGGATTATTTTATTCTCGCAATTTATGCCTTTTGTGGCGGAGGACGCTTCGCTATTACCCGTTCTACCACCTCTGGTTAACTCCTGTGAAGACTGTGGTATTGAAGGGATTCATAAAGTGATGATTGACAATCGTGCGGCGGCGATAATGGCGGTTAATCACTTGATTGGTTTGGGCCATCGGCGCATTGCTTGCATTACCGGTCCGACCAATGTCCATAGCAGTATTGAGCGTCTGACGGGTTATCAGCAAGCCCTTAAAAGTGCAGGCATTGACGTTGAACCGCAGTGGCTGCAAGTCGGTGATTATCAGCTGCAATCGGGTATTGACGCAGCACAGCGACTGTTATCACCAGCGACTCAACACTCGCCTCAGAAGGCACCGACAGCGATATTTTGTTTTAACGATGAAATGGCCATGGGGGCGATGTCATTGCTGCAACGCCAAGGTTATCGTATTCCACAAGACATATCGATTATTGGCTTTGATGATATTCGTTTTGCCCAATATACCAATCCATCATTAACCACCATACGTCAGCCTGTTGAACAGATTGGTCGGGCATGTATTGACAGCTTGATTAAACAAATGAGCGACGAACCTTGTGCTGATGATTATATTGAGTTGGCAGTAGAATTGGTGAAACGTGAGAGTACGGCTAAGGTTGTTGCGGGGTAAAAAGTGAGGTATCGCCATCTAATATGGCGATACCTCAGACATTGGCTGCGATGATTAGAAGTTGCGGCAGCTGAAAGGTTGATCAGTTGATACGATATTAAGCTGGTCGTTGCGACAGCTGAATGGCTGGTCAGTAGAGACTATATTGACTGGTGCGCCACCTGCGATTTTAGGGGTCATTTCAACAGACATCACGTTAGTGTCTAAAGATAATTGCTTTAAAGTTTTTTTGTTTAATTTCAATTTCATACTGCTTCTCCATTCATAATTATTATAGTAACACTTGACTTGCTTGTTACTGACTTGTTAACGATCTAATTCGCGCAAAAGATTAACTCAGCTTGGTTAAACTTACAACAGTTATGTAATATTAAAGTTGTATCTATGTGTGGTTTGTTAATTTTATTTAATCCTCCAAAGTATCATACCAGTACTTTTTCAAACCCGTGGCGCTGACGGTTAGCACCAGCAAAGTCACTAAACCGGACTGAATGTCTTTAATGACAATAAAAATTGGCAACGCCACCAAACAGGTTTGTGCTGTGATACCGAGCAATACATTCAACATATCGCGTTTGAAATGAAGGTTAGGGATAAAATCTGGATCTTCAGCCTGCACCAATGCGCGTACTGGTCCCCAGAACCCCCATGGACGGGTTGTTTTATAAAAGTCTTTGAGCAATGCCATATCATCATGAGGGGTTAAATAACTGCCTGCGACACAGCCAATCGCAGAAAGCAGTAATAACAACGGAAACAAATATAATGGCAAAATATCTGAAGCGATGTGGGGAAATACGCCATCAAAAACCAGCGGAAATGCCAGCGCACCGACAATACCGGCCATCATGCCATAAAAATAACCATGGCCATTTAAGCGCCACCAGTACCATTTTAAAATGTTGGAGACCACATAACCGCCCCATAAACCCGAGACCAGCCACTGTAATACGCTGTTAATGCTTTGCACATACAAGCCAATGATGGTGCTGATCAATACGACGCCCACCGATACCGCATAACTGGCGTGGATAAGGCGTTTATTGCTGGCTTGCGGATTGATGTAACGTTTATATATATCATTGACCAGGTAAGCGGGGGCGGCGTTGACGGTGGAGGCAAATGTCGACATAAACGCTGCCAGTAAACCAGCCAATAACAGCCCGGCAATACCGACTGGGGCAAACTGCAAAATGGCGCTGGGTAGGATATTTTCAAAATCTAGTTTGCCAGCCACCATCAGGTCTAAATCTTGATAATAAACAATCGCTAACACCGAGAATCCGGCAATCATAAAATAACGAATTGGCATTAACGCTACCGAGACAAAACCCGACATCAGTGCCGCTTCTTTGGGTGATTTGGTGGCGAGGATTTTTTGCATATCATAGTTTGGTGCGGGACCTGCCGCACTGGCTAGCACGCCTTTAAATAACATCATCATGACAAAAATGGTAAATAGCGAATAACCATCACTGTGAATTTTTTCGTTGACCTCGGGGATGAGCTGTTGCCAGTCTACATCTAATGTCCAGCCAAAAAATGGATTGGCCCAGCCTTGTGGGGTCATGGCCTGTAAGGTGTCAGAGGAGACATTGACCATGGCAATAATGCCAATTGAGAGGGCGGCGACGGTCATAATGGTAAACTGCAATACGTCGGTCCAGACGATGCTTAACATGCCGCCCATCATCACATAAAAGGTGGCGATAGAGGTGAATATGATGCCATAAAAGTACGGCACACTTTGGGGCGCGATATCAAATGGCAGCAGTGGGGCAATGGCTTCATAAGGAATAAAGATTTCAATAAACTTGCCAATACCAATAAATCCATAGGCTAAAAAGCCTAATACGCTGATCACCGCAAAGATCACCACTATCATATGCGACAGCTTGCCACCACGGCCATCACCAAAGCGGGTGCGGATCCACTCGGCCCCGGTGAGCACATTCGAACGACGTAACCAGCAAGATAAAAATACCATCAAAAAGACCTGGTTAAACACCGGCCATATCCAAGGGATCCAAATACTCTTCATGCCATAGATAAAACACAATGAAACCAGCCACATAGTGCCTGAAATATCAAACATACCGGAGGCATTCGACAGCCCGAGCATATACCAAGGCAGGGTTTTACCGCCCATAAAATAGCTGTTTAAATTTTTTGATGCTTGCTTTTTTAAATACAAACCGATGAATACGGTGGCCAGCAAATAGCAGCCAACAATGGTCATATCTACCCATGTGAGTAACATTTTATTTCACCTTGTTGAACTATCCCGCGCACTTATCTTTCGCACCATAACGGCGTTATTTTCGTACTCAAACAGTTACATATACTTATATGCGCCTATTTTCCGTGCGAAAATGCCTTGTTCTGAAGCGAAATCTAAGCACGCTGAATAGTTCAATTGTTATCGTCAATGCTGATATCCTAAAGCTAAAAAAGCCAAATGTAAACGTTTACATCGGTAACTTATCGAATTATAATTGAGTTAATTAATTGTCGGAAAAGCTTGGTTATGGCTGCAAGGTTACGCGTGGGCACAAAAAACGTGACCACCCTACGGCACTTCGTAGTAAGTTTCGGGTATTTATTAATTTCATTTTATAGGGGTAACTCAATTGACTGTTCACAATCCATTAAAAATGATTTTATGGTTTTCTGCTTGCTTATACTTGAGTCTTACTTTGAGCGCTTGTTCAACCGCAAAAAACCCTAAACAAGTGGCGATGATCAGAGGTGTTGATGTTGAACAGCTATTGGCCGAGCTGACATTAGAAGAAAAAATTTCGTTGGTTCATGCCAGTGGCAAATTTCATATTAATGGCATCGAACGGGTAGGTATTGCAGAAATGTGGTTATCTGATGGGCCTCATGGGGTTCGTCATCAAATTCAGCGTGATAGCTGGGATTCTGCCGGTTGGGATGATGATCACTCAACTTACTTGCCACACCTGACGTCAGTGGCGGCAAGTTGGGATCCACAGATGGCTGCATTGCACGGCCATGTGCTGGGGGCCGAAACCCGTCATCGTGGCAAAGACTTTATCCTCGGTCCTGGGGTTAACTTGGCGCGTTTACCTTTGTATGGGCGGAATTTTGAATATATGGGTGAAGATCCGATTTTGGCCGCCAAACTGGTGGTGCCACAAATTAATGCCATTCAACAACATGATGTGGCGGCCACCATCAAACATTTTGCCCTCAACACTCAAGAACTCAACCGCACCGGGGTGAATGCCAAACCCGATGAACGAACGCTGC
>JBLGCB010000063.1:0-22381 GCA_047617105.1 Phenylobacterium sp.
CTCCAAACTGGTGAGTGGAGATCAGGGTGTCGATGTATTGGTCGAGGTTGGTTAATTCGACTTTTAACGACAGGCTATCAGGATGAGCGTTGGTGACCAAAATGACTTTTTTGCCCGCCAGCTTTAAAGCGGTTAAAAAGCCTGGCACATCGTCGCGTAGGGCGATTAAATGTTTGATTTCGTGTTTTAACTGGGCAATGGGTAAATCGAGTTTTTGCTGCCAATAATCGAGGCAATACCACTCAATCTGACCGACCACCTTTTGGTATTCTTGGCGTAAATATTGTTGCGCTTGTTGCAGTGATATATCGCATTTTTCGGCGTAGCGTAATGGCACATGATGCTGCCAAAATTGATTGTCAAAATGCAGGTCAAGTAAGGTTCCGTCCATATCAAGTAAAACGGTATCAATTTCTTTCCAGTCAGGCATTGCCTTGTTTTCCTCTAACCCAGTACGGGCACTCGTTAAAACCACGTTAACTATAAGGTTAGCATAAAGCTAAAAGCAAGTTTAATATGGCTTGTGGGCGACTTTTACTTTTCTAAGCAGGGGGTTTTGGTCTATATTAACAGTATTGAGCCAATAACAGACAAGAAGCCCCAAATCACCCATGCCCGCTAAACCAATACCTGAAATTAAACCCCGATCTAAGCGAGGAATACTGCCTCAAATTCTCAATTGTGAAGTGGCGGCCAAAAGTCGATTGTTTACCATTGAAACCTTGCAGTTGCAGTTTTCTAACGGAGAAAAACGTGACTATGAGCGAATGAAAAGCTCTGGCCGTGGGTCGGTAATGGTGATCCCCATGTTAGATGCCGACACCATGTTGTTGATTAGCGAATATTCGGCAGGCACACACAGTTATGAGTTGGGTTTTCCTAAGGGCTTGATTGACCCTCCTGAGACGCCAGCACAAGCGGGCAATCGTGAATTGATGGAAGAAATTGGATATGGTGCCCATAAGTTGGTTGAGCTGAAAATGTTGAGCTTGGCACCGGGATATTTTAATGCCCAAATGAACGTGTTTATCGGTTTTGATTTGTATGCACAACGCCTTGAAGGGGATGAACCTGAGCCGCTGGAAGTGATACCTTGGCCGCTGGCCGATATCGATGGGCTGTTGGAACACCCTGATTTTACTGAATCCCGTAGTGTTGCCGCCTTATTGCTTGCGCAAAAATGGCTGACGCAAGCAGCTTTGGACTGACTTTAATTTCACTTTTGACCTCATTCTCGACCTTATTTTTGGCAACAGACAGGAGCAGCACAACATGGAAAACACCCAATCAATAGCACCGATTGAATTGCTTGAAGCCGTTAAAACCATCGCCCGTCAGGCCGGGGATGCCATTTGGACGATTTACCAGCAAGGCGACTACCAACAAAGTACCAAAGCGGATGATACCCCGGTGACCTCTGCTGATTTGGCCTCAAATGAGGTGCTGATGGCAGCACTGGGTGAGTTAGCCCCGGACATTCCTATTATCTCGGAAGAAATGACCCCAACGGATTTTGCCGAGCGCAAGCAATGGCAGCGTTATTGGTTATTGGATCCGCTCGATGGTACTCAAGAGTTTATTTCTCGCAGTGGTGACTTTGCGGTGAATATCGCCCTGATTGACCATGGCTGGCCAGTACTAGGGGTGATTTATTGGCCCAAAGAGCAGACTACCTATTTCGCCGTGAAAGGCCATGGCACCCATAAACAAACCTCAGCACAAACCTCGAAACAAGCCTGCCAAATTCATGCCATTCGTGAATCAGACGATATTATTCGTATCGCCATCAGCCGGGTGCAAAATTTGACCACCGTCAGTCAATACCTGTTCGATGATGTAAATCCGGTTTTTGCCAAATATGGCAGTTGCGCCTTAAAGAGTTGCTTTGTTGCCGAAGGGCTGGCCGATTGTTACTTAAGGGTTGGCCCTACGGGTGAGTGGGACACCGGGGCGCCACAAATTATTGTCGAAGAAGCGGGTGGAAAAATCCTCGACAGCGAATTTAATTCACTGAGCTATAATCAGCGCACCTCACTGAAAAACCCTGACTTTTTTGTGCTTGGCGACCAGTCGATAAACTGGTCTGCGGTGATCAAACCGCATAAGACCAAACGTGAGTACTAGTAAAAAGCTCTAATCTAGCCGGATGTTCCTTGCGACTACCACTGAGCCACACCGGGCTGTCGCCACAGAGCACACAGAGGCAACGCTGAGGAAGAAAAAACGTAACTGATTTAGTAAAAAACGATATCACCGTTATCCCAGGCTTTACTGGCTCGGGCAATATGAAAATCAGGATTGAGTCGCCAAGTCACGCCGACGGGGGTGGCCATATTGAGATATAACTTACCCTTATGAATGGTAAAGATGGTTGGGTCGACGGGTACTGCACCATTATGGGCGGCACCGAGAGCGCAGAAACCACCAAACTGGGGCGCATACTTTTGTGGTGCGGCTTTAAATAAGGTCAGATGTTGTGCACTGCTAAAATGCCAATCGACGTTATGCCACGCATATTTGAATTGCTCGCTGCCTTTTTGAGCCTGATTGTCGACGAAATAACTGACCGGGTCGTAACCGCCAATGGCGATACCGCCGGGGGCAAAGAACTTACCCGCATAACTGTTGCTGGCCAGTAATAACAGCGTGAGCATCAATATTTTGTTGAAAAGGTGGTTAGCTGATTTAAGGGTAAATTTCATTGGGGGTTTCCTTGGCTTTTTAAGATTCTAATGTTGAGGGTTATTATCGAGCATTGCCCGACGAAAGCGATGAAACAGACATTCAATTGTGATTCAATTTTTATTCAATGAACATTTTTATAACAAAAACAAAGATATAGCTTTCTAGGGTGATTGAATGACTGATTTGACACTGGCTCAGGCGAGAACCTTAATTTGGCAGTTAGGCGACTGGCAGCTCGATGCTCCGAGCCAGCAATTGATTTATCAGGACCAGCAAATCAGCATCACCACCCGAATGCAGGATGTGTTGCTGGTATTGTTAACCCATGCAGGCCGCCCGGTCAGTAAAGATACCATTTACCAGCAAGTATGGGCAGACGTGGTGGTCAGCGAGCAGCTGATTGCCAGAGCGATTTCTGATTTACGCAAAGTCTTGGCTGATGAGCCGAAAAATCCCCGTTTTATTGAAACCTTGCCAAAAGCAGGTTATCGCTGGATTGCATTGGCAACCCCGGTTTCTAATCAGCTAAAGAGCAGTGAAAAGACCAGTGAAAAACCCAGCGAACGACGCCAGTGGCTGACACCTGTTACGATGCTGGCCACAATGCTTAGTTTGGGATTATTTTGTTTAGGGTTAGTAGGTTTGTGGTTATGGGGATTATCGGTTGAACAGGATGATTTTATTTACCCGCCTGATGGGCCTGTCAGCGTGTCTGTGGCACAACCCTTAAGCAGTGAACCTGGGATTGAAAATGCCCCAACACGTTCACCAGACGGCAAGATACTCGCTTATGCTTACATTGAGCCAGGCAGTTTTCAGAGTCAGATTGTGCTAACGGAGTTATCGAGCCGCAAAATCATCGCCAAATTGCCTTTTAATACCGACCAGCCCGTCAGCCAGTTTGCACCGCGTTTCTCGCCCGACGGCCGCTTTTTAGCATTTACGCAATACCATGATCAAGGCATTGACGCTGCGGCAAGCTGCTCAGTTTATTGGCTGCGCTTACCACAACTAAAGGCACAATTAAAGGCATCACTAAAAGCACAAAAACTTGAATTAGCCTCACAGCAACACCGTGTGGGTGCCTGTTCAGGCCGTTTTAGGATGTCACTTGATTGGTCAGCGGATTCGCGCCAATTATTTTTCACTCAGGATGCCAGCCCAGACAAACGTGTGCTAGTACGTGCTGAACTTGATAAAGACAATCAGATCACTCAATTAACCTTTCCAACGGCCTCAGGCAGCTCAGATTACAGTCCTAGGGTATCACCAGATGGCCAGCAGCTGATATTTGTCAGGGGTTTACTTAAACCCGATCATCATTCTGCTATCCATTGGTTATCCCTGTCTAAACCTCAGGACAAGTCTGAAAAGAAGCCTCAAAGCAAAGCATTATCGCCACCAAAGCCATTAACGCCGCTCATGGCGCAGGTGAATATATTTGGCTTAAGCTGGCTTGATGATAAGCGAGTGGTATATGTGCGCAGTACCGGCCAAGGACAGTTTTTGCGTCAACTAGACCTTGATGATCAGACCGATAGTTTGCTGGAACAGGGCAACTACCACCGAATTGACTATCATCGCCAAGATAAAACCTTGGTATATGCCATGCGTCGCTCGCAGAGTAATATTATCTCAGTGCCAATGCCATCAAGTGTCGCCAAGCCTGGCCTATTATTTTCTTCTACCCGTCAGGATAAGCAACCCAGAGTGTCACCTGATGGCCAGCAGATTGCTTTTGTGGCCGATCGCAGTGGTTCTGACCAGTTGTGGTTAGCCAATATTGATGGCGGTGATTTGCGTCAATTGACCCGCTTACCCAAGGTGGCGATCACCGATATCTCTTGGTCACCTGATGGTCGTCAGCTGTTATTGATCATGCAAAAGCAGGCACAAAGTGCGCAATATTTGCTGACACTGGAAGGCTCGGTATTAACGCGATTAGACACTGGGCGTTATAAAATTTCTGATGCCCGTTTTAGTGCTCATCAGGATTGGCTGGTGGCCAGTTGTCAGCAGGCACAGGTGTGGCAAATTTGCCGCATTTCGAGCGCTGGTGGTGAGCCTGTGTTGATGACCCAAACTGGTGGGGTTTCTCCTTATTCACCTGTGGGCAATGATTTTGTTTATTATACCCGTCGCGAGCAAGGGTTATGGCGGATGCCTTTGTTTGGCAGCAGCCTTGAGCGGGCAAAGAGCCTTGAGCGGGCAAAGAGCCTTGAGCGGGTAAACAGCCTTGAGCGGGTAAAGAGTCCTGAGTTGGTGTGGCGAGATTTTCCTGAACACAGCTGGAAAAATGTGTTGCTACATCAAAACCAGTTGTATTACCTAGCGTCTAATGGTTCAAAAGGCTTAGTGCAGATAAAAAGGCGAGATTTAATTTCTGCTCAAACCGTGACGATTTATCAAGGGTTGATTCAATGGAACGAGACCCGTATTGATATTGGTCCGCAAGGGGATGTTTTATATATTGCCGTCGAAGCACCGACGACAGATGATATATATGCAAAAACCTTGCTCTGAAGCGAAATCTAAGCACGCTGAATAGCTATTATTCATTTAGGTTTAGGCCATGGTTTTGCTGAGTTCAATCCAGTTTTCAAACAATGATTTGGCCAATACCATAAAACCATCAGAGTAGCTTTTGTCATTGTTTTCGATGATATTCAATAACAGCTCAATGATGCTGTTGACTTGGGCCGGCGGAATATCGACAAAAAATGATTGAGTGTAAATATCGTCGTTGTTTTCATCACCCAAAGGCAGTGGTAGCTGGTTTAACACCTGGGTTATCGCGCTGGCGATGGCAGGTTGTTGATGTTTGACCAGGTAGCGGGTTGATTCAAGGCTACCGCGACAAAAGATGGCTGCATTGTCGCTGGGCATCACCAATTTTAGTTCGAAATCAAGTGCCATTATCGTTACCCCTATGGTAGTTGAGCTATTCTTAAGTGTTATTTGAGTGTAGTTTATACGCCGTTTTTGTGCTGTTTAATCGCCATACAAAAGTGACGATGTGATGACATTTTTCATCTTGTGGCTGTTAAGATACAATACCCTTAGCATCGGAGCAAGGTTGTGTTTAATAAATCTGCATATTAAAAAGTCATTAACAATGTAAACGGTCTCATTTTTACCGCTACTGGTCGAATAATTGACGAATGCTTGCCATCAACAAATAAAAAGTGTTTTTATTTCAATGACTAAGCTCAAGTGAGAAATGGAAATATCAGATTTGTAACAAAATATGTTAATGAGCAACAATTATTAAGAGTGGCACTGATTTCAGCGTTAACGGGAGGGTATTATTGGTGCGCCGCTGTTCAAAAAATCATAAATTCCTCCTTGCTGACTTGAGCCGAAGGCTCAAGTTAGCGAGGCGGAATTTACTGGACTTCACGCCAATAAATCACTCGATCATTACCTCGATACTGACCGAAGGTCGCAATGGTCGTCGGATCGCTGGTCAATACATTAATTCCATTCCAGTCAAAACCGAGCCAATCTGGCACATCATAAGTGATTCTGACTTGTCCTTTGTTAGGGCTGCCCGGCGCTGCGAGCCATAATCTGTTGGTGGTGGTTTCGCCGCTGACAAATGTTCCTACACCTGTGGCCGCGGTGAGGTCTTTATCTAGTGTGATGGTTTCTAAAGTCACATTGGCAGCATCAAACGTGGTGCAGCTATCGTCGGTATTGATGACAAAATTGGTGCCGTCGAAATACTCTAGCTGCATAGGTATCGCTAAAGCGTTAGCCTCAGGACCAAACGTCGGTGCCAAATACCAACGGCCATAGCGAACATTCATACCAGTGCCGGTTTGGCTGAGTGGGGCGTTGCTGCTGATGCTGTCAGCATCTGTAACACCGGTAACGATAAATTCTAGCGTGGCATCAAATGGGGCTATCAACGCATTGGCATTTCTGATGTAAGTGAAGTTATCGTCCATATTGTAAGTGTATAGACTGACCCATTTCTCGCTCATGACGGATAAACTACCATCGGTCATATTGGTATCCAGTGGCATCTTGGTTAAATTGTCGACCCCGTTTTGATTGGTATCGTTGGCGGGGAAGGTGCGACTGACGCCACCCACGGTCAGTTTGTTGTATAACCCAACGTAATTTTTGGTTATCTGACCTGTGGCATTGTAAGGGGTGATTTTAAAAGAAGGGGTTGCCTGATAACCGATTGAACCTGTGGTGGGGTCTGCCGGGTCGACATATCCACCGGTATAGACAAAGGCTGCACAGTGGCCGGTAAAGGTCGGCGTTACTTCGGATTCAAGTACAAAGTTGGCGGGCACAAAACGCCCAACATTAATGTTAGCTGCCGCAATGACGTGTGGTGCAAGACCATCGTGATATTGATTATCTTGGGCGTCTAACTGAATCAAACCGACTTCACTGTAAGTGGAACTAACGGTGGTAGTACCAGCAGTAAATGAACTTGGTGCTAAGGCGATATTGCTAAAACCAGCACCTAACACCACGGTTTGACCATTAATGAGCAAACCACCATCTTGCCCACCACTGACAGTATCAGGCGCGGTTCTAGTGGCGGCAAATTCAATGCGGTCATTCGACTGAGGTTGATAATTTGGTGTGGTATCGCCGCTATCACATTGCGCGGTAATGTCGATATCGAACGTACTACCTGCAACATGGATGGGTATTCCACCACTGGTGGCGTTATCTAATACGGTGCTGCCGCTTTTAGCTTGGATGGCCAGTCGATTGGGATAGAAAATCGCAGTGTCGCTGCCTGTCAGCGTTAATCCGGCGAGTGGCCCGATACCATTGGCACTGACGCTAATTTGGATAGCACCCGCATCGGCATAAGCAAAGTCTAATTCGGCTTTGGCTACGCTATTAAAGGACAGGGTGCGTTGTTGATTGACCCCTTCGGCTGCCAAAATGCTACCCTCAACAGAAGGAATTTTTGTGCCGTCAGCTGGTGCTGAGTAATTAAAGCTTAAATTTACCGTTTGATTGCCTGTAAAGGCGGGGGCACAGGTGGTACTGGTTTCACTTTGTTTTACCGCCTGAATGATCAAGCCATCATCATGGTTAAGACAAGCTTCACCCGGGACTAGATCAACCAGAAAACCCGCACTGGCAAAGTTCATCACGCAATTATTGACACCGTTGAGATTACATTCTTGTGCCGAGGTGGCGGCTTTGGAAGCGTTACTGATTGAAAGCGTAAACTCACCCGCGGTGGTGTAATTAAAATCTATTGAGCCGCTTTCGATAATAGTTGTGCTGGCGATGAAATTGCCGTCGACGTTAAAATCAAAGGTGATGGGGTCGGTGCTCAAATTACTGCAATCGGCATTTAAACAGGCTTTAAAGGAAACGTTTTGGCTGGCACAAGTTAGACCGTGACCGGTGTGTGTTATTTCATAATGATGAATCGGCGCATCACAATTTCCGGCTGTGCCATCCCAGTGATTGCCAGCCAGAACATTGCTGCGCATGGTGTTAATTTCTGTTTCGCTCAGTATTTCGCCGACAATCAACAATTCATCAATCAAGCCTTCCCAATCTTGAGCTGAGCTGAAACCACCTAATAAACTATCCTGCTCTTGACCTAACACTAATCCAGTGACGATTAACGGGCTGCTATCATCGCCATCAGTGTGGGTGACGCAACCTTGTGATATTCCGTCGAAATAATAACAGCTTTGCCGGCTCGATGCTTCGCGGGTCCAAGCGTGCTGATGCCAGTCTCCATCATTAAAACTCGGCGTAGATGAGAATCGGGTGTTAGTGTAAAACCCTGATGCGGTGATGTGCGGCCAGAACCTGTCACCTTCAAAATACATGATAGCTTCGTTGGCTTCAAGGTTTGAGTCACCGTTGGCTGCTGAGAGGATGGTTGAATCACTGGTTTGAGTCGTTTTTCCCCAAACGACGACGGTAAAGTCACTAAGACCATTCATGGCACTGGCGTTGACGGTTAAATAGTCACTGGTGCCATTGGCACTTAAATCTGCTGCGTTACAGACTAAACCTGACACTGGTGTGCTATTTATTGCACTGCCGTGATAATTGTTACCAGAGCTGTCGAGGACGTCATTGGTGTTGTTCCAATCAGATTCATCAAAGCGCATATCGAGGATTGATTGGATAGGTGGTGCCGGCGGACAGGTGCGGGCTGAGCCATCATAACCAAGGCCGCTGTTTTGATTGTCATAAATGCTGCTGATTTGAGTGAGACCGATTGCGTCATCAAAAATCACCAGCTCATCAATCAGGCCATCAAAGGCTTGACTAGAATCAAAATTGCCGCCAACGCTGTCTTGCTCTTGGCCGAGCAGCAGATTGTCGAGATTCAATGTGTCTGCGGTATAGTTGACGCAGCCTTGCAATACTTTGTCACGATAAAAACAATGTTGACTGGCAGAGCGCGTCCACACTAGGTGATGCCAGCTGTTATCGGCACTACTGGTGGTGGTAATGCTGGCTTGTGCATTATTGTGGAGCCATGCCTCGAAATCGGTGTTGCTCTCAAACCACATGATAAATTCATTATCGTCGGAATTATTTGCTCCGGCTATCAGGCTGGAATCGTCATAATCGTGGCTTTTGGTCCATAACGATAGGCTGAAGGTTTTGCGCCCATCAAGCACGTCTTTGTCTAGTGTAATATAGTCCTCTATGCCGGATGTTGAGAAGTCAGCGGCATTACATACCTTACCAGCGACAGGTTGGGTTAATGTTGCGTAGCCGTTAAAACCGCCGATGGAATCGACCACCTCACCGCTAGCACCGCTGTAACTGGTTTCATCAAATTGGTATTCAGCGATTGGCGAGATGGTACAAGAGACGGGGGTGCGGCTAGTGCCATCGTAGTTGAGCCCTGCTTTTTCGTTATCATAGGCGCTGGTAATGTTGCTACTGGAAACGACGCCAGAATAGATACGAAATTCGTCCAGTAGCCCGTCAAAAGCCTGATGGCTCTCAAAACTACTACCATAGCCATCCTGCTCTTGGCCCATGACAAAAGCAGCGCTATTGGTGACTGATAGCGATGAACTACCATAGCCGCTCTTACATTCTTGGTATTGACCGTCAACATATAAACAGGCGTTGTTGCCAGATCGGGTGATGGTGATCTGATGCCATTGGCCATCAGTAAGATTGATAGAGCTATCGAACCTGTCACTGTCGTCAAACATCTTGAGATAGACCTCGTCGTCATCAGACAAGGCCAGTTCGAGTTCATCATCACTGGTACCACTGCCCAGCGCATGAAAGATTTCTTGCTGGTCTTTAGTGACGGAGGTATTGACCCATATTGAGATGGTAAAATCGTCCAGTCCATGAATGGTGCCGGGGGGCACTGATACCCAGTCTGCGGTGCCAGTGGGAGAGAGATCTAATGACTGCCCCACAACGGCATTACCGCTGGAGTTATTTAACCCGGTTGGTGTGGCGGGATAGCTGCCGATGTTATCGACAATACCAGTGTCCATCAGGCATTGATCAAAGCGGTATTCGGCCACCAGAGTGGTCACTGGTGTGGGGTCATCACCGTTGCTACAACTGCCACCAAAATCTGCATTGGCAATGTCGTCTCCGTCGTAATTGACCCTAGAATCCAATTGTAGTTCAACATGTGTGGCTGACACCGAACCTGTGACTATCGCACCATGGTTGAGTTTTAAGTTGTTTTGAGCATAAATATAACCATTGACGGTGGCATCATGCGCCAGGGTGAAATCGTTATAGGCGTAGATAAATAACTGTGACGGTTGGCCCGCCCCGCTAGGGTCGGCGGTTGCGTTAATCCGTGCGCCAGAACCAAAACTGACGCTGTTTTTGATATATAAGCGCACAGTACCTGAACCGATGATATCAATTCTCGAATCTTTAGCCATGGTCATGGTATCAATATAGTAATCACCCGCGGGCATTTTGATGATACCATTTTTGGCGATTTTGAATGTAGTGATGGCATATAAAGGTTGGCTGGTGAAGGTTAGCTGCACACTTTGTTTCATTTTAAGGTGATAATATAGGTAATCACCGTTGTCACCGATGGTCACCTGGTTGTTCTGAGAAATCGTCAGCGTGTCATTGGCAGAAAATGAAAAAGGGGTTAAGTCAATTGGTTCGGAGGGTGTGCCACCTGAGGTACATATGATTGGCCAACAAGAGGCTGTACTTAGGCTGCTATCGACATTGACGGCGGCGAGAATACCATCAGGATTGCCGCCGATAGACGAACCTTGGGCAAACAGTACGGTGCCATCGGTCGCGGCGCTGGTGATACCATCAGAAAACGTCGCACTACATTGGCCTGCCCATAATGGCTTCGACCATAACAGACACCATAATAGCAATACAGTGAGGCAAAATGCGTTTAACAACTTGGTGGGCATCTTAATCTCCTGCGCTGATTGGCTTGGTTTATCGAGGTATTGGTTCGCTGACCTGAGCTTTTGGCCATACGGCATAATGCTATAACAAGATACCTTATCACATTGTTGTTAAAGAACATATTGTAAAATTGTTACAGGCATTTGGGTTGGTTTGGATAGGGACATGGTGAGTCTGACGGAATTGCTGTGAGGCGAGGGGATGGGCTGGGATTTATGGTGGGCTATGTTGGTCATGGTAATCCCCCATGTTTGGCATTAAAAACAGGCATGTTTAACCGCTGTGCGATGGGCACCGCCCATCGCTTCATCTCTAATCCTTTGATATTCTTGCCGATGGGGTTCATCATCCATTGCTAACTTTTCTAACGCCAGCAATTGGTCTCGGTAAAGCTTTATTTTATGATTTCTGGCGTTAACCAAAGTGGCCGCTTGCAAGTTGATTATATGAATGGTTTCAGTCGCTTTTCTACGCATATCTTGCGTCAAGTTCGCTTTGGCTTGCACTTTGCCTGAGGGCAGAAATTGAAGAAAAATTTCAGGGTCTTCTAAATCGGGTTTAATCAGCGCGTGAGGGTCATATTCCCTGTGACGACTCCCTTTAGGCGTTTTGTCTTTGAAGTGGCCACAATGTTCATTGGCAGCGCAGCAGCCAAATAGATTATTCCAGTCGAAGGTTAAATGGGCGTGTGGTGCGCTGCCATCCGCTCGCGAACCTTTATGAAAAAAGTGCTTGATATGACCTGTGTATTTACCTTTAAAAGCGGAAGATTCACAGTAAACACAATACTGATGTTGAAACTTATCTAACTCATGCCAAATTTCCTTTTTTTGATCTGTTGTTACTTTTTTCCAAATTTTCCCTGATTTAGCAAGGTTTGCCAAGCATTGGGGTTCATTGGCTAAGTTTCGGTTTAACTTTTTCACTTTACCCCCTTAATCCATTTGGCGCATACGCGCTTTCATTTCAAAGATTTTAATTTGATTGCGACAATCTTCAATCACTGGGTGGTCAGTAGTGTGATCATCACTGGTAAAATGTTTGCAAAGTTTGGTCAATAATTTCTCGGCGGCGGTTTTGTCACCCTCTTGCAAGTGGGCATAAAATTGATTTAACCAACTGGTCTCATCCACCACTGGCTTGGGGTCGGTGTCCATGATTTTCGCCAGTATATCTGCACTGGTTACTCCTTTTGTTTGAAATTTAGGTATGGTTAAGATGTCGTTATCCGCTTCGTCGGTTTCGAATCGACGAATGCAATGTTTATCAACTGTCGATAATACCTGTGGGCTATGGGTGGTGATAATAAATTGAATATTGGCAAAGGTTCGCTGTAAGGATTGAATAATACCTTGCTGCCATTTGGGGTGAAGATGTAATTCAATTTCATCAATCAACACAATACCTTGCCCATGTGTAGGATTGTCCAATTGCGGGTTTAATAACACCAAGCGCCGGGTGATATCTGCGATAAGCGAAATTAGTATTTGTTGGCCATGGGATGCCTGGAAAACGTTGATTTCATTGTCGTCGATATTAATTTTAAGCTCTGCTCGACCTAGAGTGCGATCAACAAAGAGTTGTGACACATCGGGCACGGTTTTTATAATGCTCTGTTTTATTGTGCTATGTAGTTTGATTCGTCGTTGTTGTTGCCCAGTGGATTGCTGGTCAATGATGGTTTGATATAGCGCTTTTTTCTCTTCTAACAGTGACGATAAAGCATGTTGTTGACTAGTCACTACCGCTTCGAGTGCGTTAATGTCACGTTTTAAGGTTTCACTTTGAGCTTGCGGGGATGCATTGATTAAATTGTCTAGGGTGATAAACCATTCGAGAAACTGTTTAAAATTGCCGCTACCGCCAAGGGCACTGCTGTCCAGCGCATCAAAGCGAGAGCTGGGGTCTATATCTTTGAGTTTTTCTATATCAAATGTTTGGGTTGACTTGGTATGTGATCGCTCTACAGAATAATAGGCAAAAAGAGGGATGTTGATTTCGGGTTGTTGCTGTTGTCGTTGTTTGTCGTTAACCACCCGGTAGATATCTGAAAAGTTGCGTAAGCTCTCAAGGTAGCTATTTTTATTACTTTCTGCGCCTTTAATCGACCTTGCCAGCGAGCTCTCATAATGAGTGTCACCAAGACTGATGCTGGTGGAGACTTCGGCATAATGCTGGCTGTGAATATTGATATCTGCTTCGTTGATTGGCCTGCTTGATCTGCCTTTGGTTTCGATTCTGGCGTTGATCCAGCTAAATGTTTTGGCTATCGCATCAGCAATGGTGGTTTTACCTGCGCCATTGTTGCCGATAAATACGGTTAATTTAGGGTCGAATGTGACGTCTAACGATGAGAATTTACGAAAATCAATCAGTTTGAGTTTGTTTAATAAAACTCTGTTTATAGGTGTTTCGAACTCATTTTGCTGCTTAGTGGCATTTAAATAGTTCAAACACTGATTAAAATAGTCATTGGCTTTGTTTTCATCTAAATCAACGTCTTGACCACTGGCGTATTTTTGATGAAGCTCAAACATCGCACTGACATCACCCTTTTTGGCATTTTGCTGGAGCGGGCGAATGGCTTTACTTTGCTTTGTTGCGGGTTTCGCTATTTTAGGCTTAGTATCAGGCTTCGTCATGTTGGGTCTCATGTATTTGTTTGATCACCGCCCTAGAGTATTTGGTGGTTAATCCAAGGATAAATTGGGGTTCGATATGGCTGGCAAAGGATAACAGACCCCGTAAATGTTTAATATTGTCGAGGTCGAGTTTGTTATGTAAAAATTGGTGGACCAAATGTTTGATGTAACGTTTACGCTCTCTGCCTAAGGAGAGTTGCCCTTCATTGTTCAGAGTGATGCCCGTCACATGTCTGTTATGTCTTTTGGAAGAAAACACAGTTTTACGATGGTTAATCGATAACTTCTGGCCAAAGCATTCAATAAGCTTGGCTTGAACAACCGAGACGACAGGGAACAGTGCGCCTTTGTCATTGGTTGAAAAAGTTAAGTCATCGGCATAACGGGTATAATGAATATTATTGTCATCGCAGTGCTGGGTTAAAAGCTGGTCTAGTGGGAACATGCAAAAATTGGACATTACAGGTGAGCTTGGCGCGCCAACGCTGAGCACCAGCTTTTGATTTGGTACCAAATTATGCCCTGGCCGATTCAATTTATCCCAAAAAAGTAACTTCTCAAGCCATTGTTGTTCATTATGTGGTGGTAAGGGATTAAATCTTTGCCACGTATCCCAAAATAACTCTGGGGTAATAGAATTAAAAAAATTCTCTAGATCCATTTTTAACAGATAGTGCTGTTTAGTGTGAAATAACGCATTTTCTTTAATACTCTGGCCTTTTTTATAAGCCATAGAATGCGTATGAACTGGCATTTGTGACTGATATAGTTCAATAAATGCACGCTGATAAATTTTGAGCTGTTTGCTGGGTTGAGCAATGGTGCGAAAACCGTGTGTGCGTTTAGGGATGTTATAAACTCTGTACCTTTGAGGTGCGCTGAATATAAATTTGGCTATTTCTTTGGGATTTTCATTGCATTTGTTCGCTAGTTGTTCAATTACGGCCATTTTATTTCTCAGAATCGACAATCCACATAGAAAAGAAAAAGCCCGGAAACACTGTTACCGGGCTTTAGGATCTTGCACTAAATAAGATCCTTAGCTCTTTACTATAGAGTGCGCGGTGTTCGCATCCTAAACGAGGAACGAGGTTGGGATGCGAACACCTCGCATCGTTTTCCCGTTCAATAAATCAGAGTCTGGCTAATCACCCGACTAGACGAAATCGTCTTACGCTAAAGAGTGTAACAAGCTTAACGTAATCACTCAGTACAGTCACGTTTCTTTTAAATGGCAGCCAATAAACGACTACTCCACCTTAACCCTCTTGCGTGCTTTCAATTTAGCCTGTTGCTGTTTAACTGAAAAAACATCGGATTTTTGTTTATTCACTTCTTCACTAATCAGCCAGCGGTCATTCACTTTTTGCAGCGTTAACTGTTTAAGGGTTTGATCGCGATATTTGGGTGAATTGTAGGATAACAAAAACTCCACAGTAGCGGTATTAGCAGCGGTATTAGTGGCTATGTCAGCGTTGGGTTTAGCCGGCTCAATGAACGTTAATGACCCCATGGTCAGTTTAATCCATTCGGGGCCTATCACGCGAAAAGTCCTAATGCGTTTCCACTCTTTGTGGCTGGGTTTGTTGTTAGGTTTGTATTCGTCAATATAAGTCGCAAAGTACTGCGGTAGTGACTGCTGCTGCCATGCATCTGCCCAAAGCGTTAGGGCGTAATGGATTTCATCAGTTTTGGTATTGAGTTCAGCAGGTTCTGGTTTGATGACTTGTGCCACGACGGGTTCGGTTACTGGCGCTGGGGTAACTTGTTCAACATTAGTCTCAACATTAGCCTCAACATTAGCCTCAACATTAGCCTCAACATTGGCCGCAATTTCAACAGCAGGCTCAGGTATGGCAGGTTTGGTGACGACTGAATCTGCCACAGGTGCCAAACTGTTCTGCACAATATCAGCAATATCGGCAACAACACCATCAACACAATCAACACCATCAACATCATCATCAGGTTTAGGCGCGGTTTGTTCGGCGATTACTGGTTTTGTTACTGGTTTTGTTATTGGTTCTGCTATTGGTTCTATTACCGCAGGTTTAGGGCTGATCTGCTGTGGTTGCTCGGCCACAGTCAGTGGTTGTTCAACGCTGCCAGGCAGCGACCACCAAGCCAAAGTACTCAGCATCAGCGCAGCGGCGATAGGCCAGCGGCTCAGCTTCAGGTGGTAGCTTTGTAGCCTTTGCTCTCCATCAGGCTGTTGTTTAATGATGCGCTTAATCTCGGCGTTATTGGCCACTATTGGGTCGGCCTGAAGCGCCTGCGCCAGAGGTATGCTCATCGCTGGCATACCTGAGGTTAAACGATAAGCCAAATTCACCGCAGAGGCGCCCAGCTGTAAACCGTGGTGCTGAGCATTTAGCAAATCTTCGAATTGGCTTTTGCTCATTGGTGACAATTTCAGGTTATCAGTGACCCGTTGAGATACGCCAAGGTTTTGCTTTTGACTCAGGGTTTTACGCAACTGTGGTTGGCCAGATAAGATGATTTGCAGCAAACGATGATCTTTGGTTTGTAAGTTGCTCAATACCCGTAATGTGGTGAGCACTTCATGGTTCAATAGATGGGCATCATCAACAATGAGCACGCTTGAGCGGATTTGATGGGTTTTGTTGCTTTTTTGAGTATCTATTTGTTGAGCTTCGAGCAGTTGTTTTTGCAAAGAAGCGATAAAGCCAAAGGTGGTGAGATTGGGCAACTGACGCTGCAACGCTTGTTGCAGTTCATGGTTGCTGCTTGGCGCAGTAGGTAAATAAATCACCTGATAGTCATTGGCCTCAAGGCTGTATATCAGTTCGTTGCATAATGCTGTTTTGCCGACCCCAGATAGTCCTGTTAGGGTGATCAGTGATTCTTTACTGAGCAGCGCTTTTTTGAGTTGTTCACACAGGCTGCTGTATGGCACACCTGCCCAATAACTGGCATTGTCGCCGGGTTTTGTCAGTTCACTCATCGGTGTTCACATAAAATTGCGCAATCAGCTGTTTGCCCAGCTCAGCTTTAATACGATAGACCTTACCTTGGCCACCCACTGAAAAACGTTTCAGCAGCTGGTTTTGGGTGATGAGATATCCCCGATCTTCGCCGTCATTGAGTTTTGGATTGCCAACAAAACCGATGAAATTAATGTGTAGCGAGTCTTTACCTTGCGTATTATTACCTTGGTAACTGAGTAATTTTAGGGTGTCAGATTTACTGATAGACAAGGTTTCACCATGGGCGACTTTTTTGCGCTGGCCGCTGATTTCGACCAACAAATGGGCGTGATCAGATTGACGGGCTTTGCTGGTAGGCGTTGTATTGGCTGTGCCAGTGTTGTTAACGTCATTGGTTTGGATAAAAACCCGTCCGGCCAGATATTGGTCTTTTAATACCCTGATAGAGGTGGGTTGGGTGACGTTAAAGGTTTTGCCGATATCATTGAGGCTGCTATTTTGTTCGAGGTCAACAATCACACCGCGCTCATAGTTGGTAAACGCTTCTTCAATGCGCAAGTCATCACCACTATTGATAGTCAGCACTTCACCATTTTTATAAGCCTGAGGGCGAGAACCATTGACCGAAATCAGTAAATAAGCCAGTTTAGGCTGTGCCAGTTGTTGGGTTTGTTGCTCGGTGACGATATCAAACTGATCCATAAAGGCTCTGACGATCATGGTTTGGTAAGTGACTTTTAAATCCAACGAGCGGATATTTTTTGAAGTTTCAACGCCATAAGATTCGATGCCGTGCTCGTACAAGGCATAAAAGGTGGCCGAACTGCGTTGCTCCCGGTGAATGGTATCTGGGTCTTTGGTGCGGGTATTTTTATAGTGAAAACGGTGATTGGGAATGTCGATAAACTGGTTGATATGGTCGACCACTTGTTGGGCTTTTTCGCCCATATTTAGCACACCTGAAGTTTTATCTGAGCTGAATTGTCGACGGTCGGTGATAATGGCTTGTCCCCAACGTTTTGGGTTGGCCAGTTCACTTTCCCATTGCGGGCGGTAATAACCGTATCCGTCATGTAGATTGAGCAAAACATCACTTTTGGCAATTAAGCTTTTTAATACCGGTACGATGTCGTCTTCGTAGATATGGTGGTGACTTTGTTGGTCTTGACTGGCAAAGGTGCGGTTCATATCACCATTAATGCCACGTTTGTTGTTGACGATAGCGGGCATGTTGGCGCGGGGAACCACGATCAGATTACCTTTTTTCAGCTTCACATCGGCAAACAGGTCGGCGGTGACATAACCCCCCGGTTCATTATGCATACCACCGATGATCAGCATGGTTTTGCCCGGTTGTTGCCCGGCAATTTCATAAACATGCAGTTCATGATCGGTGTTTTCAAAATGAATGATATGACGGCTTTTTTTGATTGGCGCAGAATCGCCGTCTGGGGTGTGATCGGCTTTGGCTTCAGTGCTTAAAACAAGACCGACAAAGACTAAGCCCAAGCCTAACACTGGCACTAGGATGCCGAAAAACCTTTGCATAAACAGATGAATAGACATGGTTTAAGGACGTCCTTTTGACGGTTTGCCTTCATAAACGACTTTCCAGCGGTCGTCTTCTTTACGCCAATATTGACGTTTAAGATGTGAGCCGTTGTAGTTGTTACTTTGGTAGTGTTGTTTAAACGAGGCAACCAGTAAATTCTTGTCATCTGGGTAACTAAACAAGCTGAGGTTTTCTAGATCCAGTTTGATAAACGACTTTTTGCGGTTAACCCGTTGTTTGCCTTTAGACCAGCTGTTGAGGTTACCTTTACCATTACTGAAATCTTTGGCGTAATTTTTGATGTATTGCTCGTTGTCGAGGCTTTCCCAGTCGGCTTTCCAGTTATTGATCAGCTGGCCGAACTGCTGCTGACGGTTTTGCCATTGCTTGGGGGTGATCCATTCAATATTTTTGCCGATGATCACCGGGGTGGATTTGATATTCACCATTTTGTCCAGTGCGCTAAAATCGATATTGGTTAACGAGATACACCCTTCGCTGGCCTGAGGCGGGCGACTATAGGTTTCAACGGGTGAGCCATGTAACCAGATGCCGTTACCAGTTCTTTTTTGCTGGTGATCTAATGAGTTTGGATAATTTAGCGGTAATGCACCAGAGCCATAACGCGAAGGCAGTTTTTTGGCATCAATACGCTGGGTAATAAAATAGACCCCGATAGGGGTTTTATTGTCGCCGCTGACCAGCTTATCTGCCCCGGCTTTACCGCTGGAAGCATAATAATCTTTAACCAGCTTAGGCACGCCATTGTCATTAGCAAACAAAAATAGCCGTGACAAGGTGATATCGACCACGATGGCATAGGGCTGCTGGTCGGTCATTTGAATCAAGTCTTTGGGGATTAGATTGGCACTGGTCCGCTGTTGCTGTTGATGGTGTAATACCCGCACTCTGGCTTCATCTTGCAGTGCTTTAAGTCTGTTGGGTTTAAGTAAAGAGGTCGAGCCCATCGAACTGAACATGCCACCACGGGAGGCCAGCAGGTCGGCATAAATCAGCTTGGCGAGGGTAAATTTAGGCGCTTGTTTGGTTAACACCGAAAACTGTTCAATGGCCTGATCAATTCGGTTTTGACTGATGTCTTCGATGGCGGTGATAAAGCGCAATTCGGCGTCAGAGGTGAGGTTTTTGGCTTCACTTAGAGGTGTTAACAGTAGTGCAGGCAGTATGAGCATCACAGTAAGAAAGGCTGATACTGCATAGCCGGGGCGTAATATTTTTGACACTTACTAAAGTCCTGCGATTGCTTGATGATCAGTTGATAATAAATTCGGGTAAAACAAGGGCGAATTATAACCCAGTCAAACACTAAAGGCTAGTTTGCCGGATAGAGTAGCTCTACATCTGGTTGATACGTTTTGAACCGAGCGGTATCTCTAGTGATTAATGGGATATTCAAATAACTGGCATGTGCTCCGATATAAAAATCTGGCATAGAGGATGTTTTTGAACCCTTGTTTTTTCGATATCGTTTAAATGTTCGACTGACGTTAAAAGCTGCGGATAGCGGTATATCCAAAATCTCGATATTTAGCTCAGCTAGGGTATTTTGTAAGTCTTCACATGATTCAAAATTGAAAGCTATTTCGGAAAATATGATAGTATTAATGACTAGATTATATTTTACCGATAGCTTGTAAAGCATCTTTGATGACCATTCATACCAGTGTTCATCATCGTTAAAAATATCCAATAAAACACAAGAGTCCACCAGAAGGTTGCTTTTTTTTATCATCGCTTTTGGTTCTCTGTTTTAATCGCGACTTAACGCCATAATTTCTTTGGTCGACATTTTGCCTTTGGTAATGCCGCGCATTTTGGCAAAAGGGTTGTGGTTTTGTTTATTGACCAGTTCAACGTGATCGTTAACCACAACGAAATCAACATCTGTTTCTCCGGGTTTTATATTTAAGTGTTCCCGAATGTGTTTCGGGATGGTCGCTTGACCCTTGGTTGTTACAATACTCATTGCTGTTCACCCATAAAGTATTACTTTTGTGATTAAAGAGTAATACAACCGAGAAAGATATACAAGGATTGATTATTAACGCTTCGCAGCCTTGTTATGTAACCAAACCACGGTAATATTGGCAAAAATAATCAGTCCTGCACCGGTGACTTTTTGCCAAGTGAGTTCTTCATCAAAGATAAAGTAACCAAAAGTCATGGCCAGTGGTACATAAAAATAGTAGACCGTGGCGGTAATACTGCTGGGTAATTCAGTGCTGACTTTAATCCATAACGTGTGGGCGATTAACGTCGCGACAATGCCGAGCACCAATAATCCGAGCCAATCTTGGCTGCTTAATTGCCAGTTGCCTAGTGGAAAAAATGGGGCAAAAAACAACAGTCCAAAACCAAATTGACCAAAGGCTTTTTGGCTGGTGGTTAAATGGCTGGCTTTACGATTGATAATTGGCAAGCAGGCATATAAAAAACCACTGAACAAACCATACATAAAGCCAATAAAATGCTCAGGTTGAAAGTTGCTGTCGGGCAATACCAGATAAACGCCGCTCAAGGCGACAAAAACCGCGATAAAATCGCTCAGTTTTAACGCTTCTTTAAAGAAAAACCAGTTGAGTATCAATAAGTGCACACCAAAGGTCGATACGCCAATAGCACCAAGGGATACGGTGGACATTTTTAGACTTTTAAAATAAGTATACCAATGGCCACTGAACATTAATCCTAACAATAATAGCCATTTGAGATTCGATTTGTTGAAAACACTTTGTTTTTTACTTTTGGCGAGAATGGCGATACCGGTTGCAGCAATCAGCAATCTGACAATGGCAATGGTGATTTCATTGGCTTGGGTGATTTTGACTATCACGGGTACTAAGCTCATCAGCGCCACGCTGAGCATGGCCAATAATATGAGTTTAGGGTTAGGTTTTGAATCGGCCACTAAGGTTGGTCCGCCTGTAAAGTTGGGTGAAAAGGTCGCTTAAGGGATAGCGCGGTGATAATAGCATTGGCGCATGGTTTTGGGAATCAAACGATAAGGGATTGGTGCTAAAGCAGTGAGTAGGTGCTTTCGAACTCTACCAGCACGATCCTAACTCGGCGTTAAAAACGCCTCAAACAAAGCGGTTAATTGCGCGGCGGCATCGGCTTGGTTTTTCAATTTAAGCACTTCGATGGCACATTCAACGGTGCATAATCCGCCAGCCACCTGATTACGTCTGAGGTGGTAGACCGAAGGAGGTGGGTTGTCTAGCGAAAACCAGCTGGCTTGTTTTAAATAATCACTCTTGGTGATCATTTTTCGCGCTTCCTGCCAAGTGCCATCAAGAATAATGAGATGTTCAATGGCACTAATGTCGCTGACTTTATCGCCTTCACCAGCAGGGGAGAGTAACACCGCTTGACCAGATTGAATTTGCTCAACTAGGTCTTTGTTTGGTTCTTTTCGATGCCAGATAACCTGCTCTGCACTAAAACCAGCACAACCAAGAGAGCCAAAAGACGCACAGCTCGATTGACTTAATTGAGTCATCAGTGCACCAGTATTGTCAGCTCGGTTAAGCTCTTTTTGATGGGTGAGCAGGGTAAATTTCATGTTTCTTAACTATCGTCTTCCTTTCAAGCAGCACAAGGTATATCGGCAGGATTATACTCTTGGGCATACCGGGCCGGCTGTCTGTTGCTGGACAGTATCCGCATGGCGACAAAACCTCTGGCGATGATTGTCGTTGGCTGAACGTTCACTTGAGTGTCGGCTTGCGTGTTATCGGTTTGAATGGTATCCGATTCTACCTGATTTTCTGCTTTGGTTGACTTCACTGTTTACTACCTCTTTAAATTGCTTCGAGTTGACTACTTCCATTTCTGCTTCGTTTCCCTGATGCAACTGACCACACCTTTTAAAAGCTTGTGTCCAAATCAGTGTGACTATATTAACCAGCAAAGGAAAAATTGAGTAGTAAAACTTAGACAAAAACTAGCATGATTAAGCCAAGATGATAAAAATAGAGTCTTTATACCATATCGTGGTGTTTTTTAGATTGCTTAACGGACGGATATACTGTAGTGGTCAAGTAATACTGGACACTTTTATAGATAACTAACTAATAGCTGCCTTTCTGATTCTGTTGGCGGTAGCCCACCGTTATAACTATGAGCTCGTTCCTCATTATAATATC
>JBLGCB010000064.1:0-22377 GCA_047617105.1 Phenylobacterium sp.
CATAAAAACCTCATCAAAAAACGGTGATCTCAGCCTCAAGCTAAGCCACCGTCAATAAAACTAGCGACCGTCTATTCAGACACGTATTCTACTAATTCTAAACCAAAACCAGACAGTGAATGATATTTTTTAAATGAACTGAGCAAGCGCATTTTTTTCACCCCAACATCAGCCAAAATTTGTGAACCAATACCTACATTTCTTGAGGTACCCGTCCAAGTGGCTGCTGGCGATATCTCACCTTTGTCTTCACGTTCAAACGATTTAACTTTATTAATTAAATCCTCAGCAGTCTCGGTCTTACCTAGCAATATTAGCACTCCACCCTCTTTGGCAATTCTTGCCATACCATCATCAAGGGTGAAACTGCGGTTTACTGAACGTTCGGTTTTAAGTAAGTCGGTAAAGGTATTTTGCAAATGCACCCTGACCAAGGTCGCTTCATCTGCTTTGACTTCACCATTAATCAAGGCAAAATGGACCTGATCATCAATGGTGTCACGATAAGTCACCAAATCAAATTCACCATGGGCCGTAGGCAATTTACATTGGGCAATACGCTCGATAGTGGTTTCGTTGAGATTGCGATATTCAATCAAATCGGCAATAGTGCCAATTTTAATGTCATGCTTCTCGGCAAATACTTCGAGATCAGGGCGACGGGCCATGGTGCCATCATCATTGAGAATTTCAACAATCACCGCAGAAGGCTCTAATCCAGCCAAACGGGCCAAATCACAACCCGCCTCAGTATGCCCTGCCCGCGTCAATACTCCGCCATCACGGGCCATCAACGGAAAAATATGACCAGGCTGGACAATATCTTTGGCTGTCGCATCTCGGGCGGTAGCGGCTTTAACGGTTCTGGCACGATCGGCCGCAGAAATACCGGTAGTCACGCCTTCGGCGGCTTCTATTGACACCGTAAAGTTGGTGGCAAACTGGGCATTATTATTGTCCACCATCAAAGGCAAGTTAAGCTGCTGACAACGGGCTTCTAACATCGTCATGCAAATCAAACCACGACCAAAAGTCGCCATAAAGTTAATCGCTTCTGGAGTGACATAATCCGAAGCCATGATTAAATCGCCTTCATTCTCACGGTCTTCGTCATCCATTAGAATGACCATTTTGCCATTACGAATATCTTCAATCAGTGCTTCTATTTTATCTAAATTCATTTTTACCCTTAAATTCTTTTCTCTTAAACTTAGTCGCTGTTCAGCGTGCTTAGATTTCGCTTCAGAACAAGGCATTGTCGCACGGAAAATAGGCGCATATAAGTAATATGTAACTATTTGAGTACGACAATAACGCCGTTATGGTGGATAAGATAAGTGCGCTGGATAGTTACCTTAGAGGAAGCCTGATGAGGCTAATAGATCCATGGTGACACCGGTTTGTGCTTTTGGTTGCGCTTTATCGTCAGCCAATCCCAACATTCGCTCAATATAACGGGCGACAATATCGACCTCAAGGTTGACTGTTGAGCCCACCGAAAAATTCTCAATTGTGGTCTCTCCCGAGGTGTGCGGTACTATGGTCAACATAAATTGACTGCCCTCGACCGCATTTACCGTCAAACTGATGCCATCCACCGTGACCGAACCTTTTTCGGCAATATAACGACTCAATGCTGACGGCGCATCTAACCACAGTTCAGTGGCTTTACCCACTGGGTTTTTTCGCACCACACTGGCAACGCCATCAACATGGCCGCTGACCATATGGCCACCAAGCCGGGTGGTCAATAACATCGCTTTTTCAAGGTTCACCGGGGTTTGTGTTTTGGCGCTGGCAAAGGTGGTTCGTTTGAGGGTTTCGCCAGAAATGTCGGCACTAAAAGACTGGTGAGTCAATGCAGTGACCGTCAAACAAACCCCATTGGTGGCAATGCTGTCGCCTAATTTAACATCGGTTAAATCCAGCGCGCCGCTATTTATGGTGATCACCGCGTCGGTGCCACTGCGTTTAAGGGTGCTGATCACCCCTGTTGCTTCAATAATACCTGTAAACATTAACTGTATTGTGGCTCCGCAGTCAGTCGAATGTCTGGACCGACCATTCGTAAATCATTGATATTCAGTTCAATTACCTGGGTCATTGAACTATATTGTGGCAAATTGAGCAAGGGTTTCCCTGCTGACCCCATCAATTTAGGGGCTTGGTAAAGAATCAATTCATCCACCAACTGTTGTTCGACAAAAGCCCCAGACAACGTCGCCCCGGCTTCAATCCATATTTCATTCAGCCCTCGCTTGGCCAATAAGCGCAGCACTTGGGCCAAATCCGCTTTACCACTGATACCTTTAGCGCTACCTTTAACGCTACCTTTAGCGCTACCTTCAAGGCAAGGAACCGCTATTTGCTCTACAAACTGAGGCCATTGTGATGATTTTTCAAGGCTATTGCGGATTAAAATTATTTTTGAGGGCTGTTCAAACAAACGTAAGTCTGGGGTTAATCGATGCTGAGTATCAATAATCACTCGAATGGGTTGGCGCACCGCCGCTTTTGGCAGCAAAGATTGTAGCTGCGTTGCCTCTTCCCAGCGTACGTTTAATGCGGCATTGTCGAGCAACACAGTGTCTGCTCCACTGATAATGGCACAACTTTGCGCCCGAAATAATTGCACATCAGCACGGGCGTGTGGTGAGGTGATCCACTGACTGACGCCATTGGACAATGCCGTTTTACCATCAATAGAACTGGCCATTTTACAGCGCACAAACGGCCGTTGCTCGGTCATGCGTTTAATAAACCCTCGGTTCAGTACTTTAGCATCGGTTTCAAGCAAACCCGATTGGGTATCAATACCCGCCGCATTGAGTTTTGCCAAACCGCTACCACTGACCTGTGGATTGGGATCAACCATGGCCGCTATCACCCTGCCCACTTTGGCGTTGATCAAAGCCTCAGCACATGGCGGTGTTCGGCCAAAATGGCTGCATGGTTCGAGGGTGACGTAACAAGTGGCACCAACGGCCAAAATCCCAGCCTGTTTTAATGCCGCCACTTCAGCGTGCGGACCACCTGCTTTTTGATGCCAACCTTCACCGACAATTTTGCCCTGATTCACAATCACGCAGCCGACATTTGGATTAGGCGAGGTGGTAAAACGACCTCGTTTGGCCAACTCAATGGCCCGTGCCATATAAACGCCATCATTTGTTGAAAAACTCATCCGCAAACCTCTTTATGTTTTTTCGTAACTGTTCAGCGTGCTTAGATTTCGCTTCAGAGCAAGGCATTTTCGCACGGAAAATAGGCGCATATAGGTCATATGTAACTGTTTGAGTACGAAAATAACGCCGTTATGGTGCGAAAGATAAATGCGCTGAATAGTTACATTTTTTCTTTATGCTTGTCGCCTATATTGGCGATGGCTTCACCAAATTCCCGTACATCCTCAAAGGCGCGATAAACCGAGGCAAAACGGACATAAGCGACCTTATCAAGCACAATCAGGCCGTCCATAATCAGATTACCAATCAATTCACTGGGCACTTCCCGCTCTCCGGTGGCACGTAATTGTGATTTGACTTTATTGATCAGCTGTTCAGTTTGTTCGGTGCTCACCGGGCGTTTTTCTAATGCCCGCTGTAATCCGCTGACCAGTTTATCTTCGTTAAAAGGTTCACGTCGACCACAGCTCTTTATCACTCTGGGCATCACTAGCTCAGCAATTTCAAAAGTGGTAAAACGCTCTTTGCATTCGTTGCATTCTCGTCTGCGCCGAACTTGATGACCGTCGGTCACCAGTCGTGAATCTATCACTTTGGTGTCTGTTTTTCCACAAAATGGACAATGCATAATTTACCGCTATTTTTTGAAACCCGAAACAAAAAAAGGCCGCAAGCGGCCTTTTTCTTAAACATCAAACATTACAAATAAACAGGATACGCAGCACACAAGTTTTTAACTTGTTCACGAACGGCCAATATATTCTCTTCATTGTCGATGTCATCTAATACATCACAAATCCAGTTAGCCACTTGCGCTGCCTGCTCGACTTTAAAACCACGGCGGGTTAATGCCGGAGTACCTAGACGAAGACCAGAGGTCACAAACGGTGAACGCGGGTCATTTGGTACTGAGTTTTTGTTAACCGTGATATACGCACGACCTAATGCAGCATCGGCGGCTTTACCGGTCATGTCTTTGTCGATTAAATCAACCAAGAATAAATGGTTTTTGGTACCTTTAGAAACGATATTATAACCACGTTCCATCATCACTTTTACCATGACCTGGGCGTTGTCTAAGACCTGTTGCTGATACACTTTAAATTCAGGGGCCAATGCTTCTTTAAACGCCACCGCTTTACCAGCAATAACATGACACAAAGGACCACCCTGACCACCCGGGAATACTGCCGAGTTTAATTTTTTGGCAATGGCTTTGTTTTCACGTGCAACAATCAAACCGCCACGAGGACCGGCAAGGGTTTTATGCGTAGTAGTCGTAACAACATCAGCGAATGGAACTGGATTAGGATATAAACCAGCAGCAACAAGACCAGCAACGTGGGCCATATCAACCATGAAATAAGCGTCGACTTTGTCAGCAATCTCACGGAATTTTTCCCAGTCAACAATACCTGAGTAGGCTGAGAAACCTGCAATGATCATCTTTGGTTTGTGCTCAAGGGCCAGTCTTTCAACTTCGGCATAATCGATTTCGCCAGTGGTTTCATCAAGGCCGTACTGAATTGAATTGTAGAGTTTGCCAGAGAAGCTGACGCTTGAACCGTGGGTCAAATGACCACCGTGTGCCAAGCTCATGCCCAACACGGTATCACCACCTTCAAGTAGTGCCATGAAAACAGCAGAGTTGGCTTGAGAGCCTGAATGTGGTTGAACATTGGCGTAATGGGCACCAAACAATTGTTTGGCTCGTTCAATCGCCAAACTTTCAGCAACATCAACATGTTCACAACCACCATAATAACGTTTGCCCGGATAACCTTCGGCATATTTATTGGTCAACTGCGAACCCTGCGCTTCCATCACTCGCGGAGAACAATAGTTCTCTGAAGCAATAAGCTCGATGTGTTCTTCTTGTCGACGAACTTCTTCAGTCATCGACGCCCATAATTCTGGATCATAATCAGCAATATTCATATCACGAGTAAACATAGTAAGCCCTATTTGGTTTGTTTCAGGTTTAGTTTAGTTTTAAATTCAATTCAGTTTATCCATAAGCGACGAACTTTAAAGGCCCGTCTCTAAATTGAATTCATGGTCAAGCTTTTAAAGCGGCGTTATTCTAACCCAAATCACCCGCCCGTGACTACCGCAATATTGCTATTGTGTGCGATAGCTTATAGCATTATTGACCAGACTAGAACAGACTCGTCTAACGTCACCAAATCCCAGATAGATTTCCCCTTTGTTGCGAACGGCGGTGAGCAAATACCCCCACAGAAGAAAAATAAAAGCCGTAACCGTTTTAATCTCCATCAACTTAGCCTATATTTGTGAGGGTCACTGGATGGTTTGTCTCAATAAGTACGAATCACATTGGCTATTTAACCACGAGGAAACCGAATGTTTACCACTATCGACATAGCTGCTGTTGCGGTTATGCTGCTGTTTGTTGGGGGATTGTTTTTTACGGCTATCAGTCGGTTTCGGCATATTGTTATTATCGGTAGTATCGGCAGCATTGCCGGGCTTATCGCAGTTATTTATGCGGCACTGGCTTATCCGTCACCCCAATGGGTGATTATCCTCGCTGGCATGACAGTGATATTATCGAGCCTGTTTAAAATGAAGCTCGATTACCAACAAGCACCCCAGTTTGATTTCAGTGACAATGAGATCAGGTTGCATCACGCCTTTTTTCCAGATTTAAACCCCACTTTTTACATGAAATTGATTGAACTGGCCATCTGGCGCGAAGTAGAAGGCGGGCAGACGCTGTTGACCAAGGGTCAAAAGGTGCCCCGTTTGTCTTTGGTGTTCAGCGGCACCGCCCAAGTGAATATCGGCAATGATAAATTTGTCAAAATCTGTGAAGGCCAGTTTATTGGTGAAATGAGTTATATCTCCGGACATATGGCATCGGGTACCGTGACCACAGTCGAAAAAACCATTCTGGTTGAATGGCCACAAGAAGAGTTAAAAGTATTGGTGAGCCAAAACACGGTGATTGGTAATTGTATTCAGTCGCACTTTAACCGCGACCTAATTAAAAAGCTTGGCTAAATTCGCCCATTTTTGCTCCGCAAAAATGGGCGAATTTAGTGATTTTTAAAAGCATTTATTTCTGCATAGTAAACGCAAGGCTTACGGGTTTTAATTGACAGTTTAATCTGTCAGACATCAAAATCCATTGAATATGTGACCGGATGGGTTGAGAGGACCGGGCTGTCGTTACAGCGAAACCCATCATTTATCGCCAAATTCCGATGGGTTTCGCCTTAGGCTCTACCCATCCTACGGTCAAATTGAACTAATTCAATAACCTAACTTCCCCTCACCTTCTTCACCGCATCATCCAATATATCCGCCAAATGGGCCGGGTGTTTGGCATCCTGTAACGGCGTTAACGCCAACGCATTAACCGCTTCACCACTCAGGCCTTGTTGCTTCACCGCTCGGTTTAACAAGCTTTGCGCCATGCGTTGATGAATATCATTGGGTGGCACCTCTAATGCCTTGTTCTCAACCGCATTTTGATTCACTTGCAACGAAGGGATATCCGCCCTCGGTGTTTCACGACTGAGCAAATGCTCAAAGGTTGGTGCATTGGCTGTTCTACCGCCAAGTTGCCATTTGTCTTTGTCCACCCCCATCATGGTTAAAATGGTCGCGATCACCGAGGTATGATCATAAGGGATGTCTCCCTCGGCCCTGAATACACTCGACTCTTCAACCAAAGGCGACACCAAAATCAACGGCACCCTGACACCAAAGCGATCAAACTTAAAACCCATCTCGGCATTTTCAGGGGTTGGTGTTTCTCCATTAGACCAAGGTGTTGCGGCATTCCAAGGCGGTGCCACATGATCATAAGTGCCCCCATGCTCATCAAAATTGATGATCCATAACGTTTGCTGCCATGCTTCTTCATTAGAAGTTAGTGCTTCATAGATTTGTTTAAGAAACGCCTCACCCGGGGCAAGATTGGTTGGTGGGTGATAGTCACTGCCATTGATGCCCACATCGTGGCCTAATACCAATTTTTGCAAACCCCATTCAGGCTCTAAGAAACACACCGACGGTAAGGTGCCCGCTTTGGCTTGTTCAAGAAAAGTATCCATTTTGCCAAAATGCTGATCAAATTCTTTACCCTGCAACTGTTCCATCAAATCACGGGTATAGCTATAACCTTCACTACCAGCGATATCTTCCAGCCAAGACCCATGACTGTAATAATGCATCCAGTCAGACGTTTGCCCTAGGCCATTGTCACTCAGCACATTCCACAATGTTTTTTGATTAAACTGCCTGCCCTGGGGCTGGCTTAAATGTGGTGGCACATAACTGAAATCTCGGTTGTTAACCCATGACTCCAACTGGCCTTTGTCATTCACCCCCAATGAATTACCACAGTGAGAAAAAGCACGGTTACAATTAGTTTGGGTCGGCACCGAGCAAAAATAACGGTCAGACACCGCGAAATGGCGCGCAAGGCCGTTGAGCACCGGTAACTCCTCAGGGGTGTAGCTTTGCATGATCTCCTCGGTATGAGAGTCATAGGCAGCAAAATCCTGATAAAATCCGCCCATGGTGGGCACCTGGGGCGATACTGGTGTGGTTTGACTGCCAAACAGCTGATCACAAACATACTCATACTCTTCATGAGGATCATGCATGGGCACATTCATATTGTCGCCCGTGCCTTTAACCATAAAATGCTTGTCGCCATGCTTGTCGAGATTAAAATAAGTTTTTTCTTTTAAACCATCATAGGTCGGTGGGTCCTGCGCGGGAATATTCACTTTCGGCGGATTTTGCTCATCGTACAACCAACCAAGCAGATTATCCATCGATCGGTTTTCCATCATGATATAGACAATATGTTTAATTTTGTTCATATATTCTCCTAGACTTTTACTGGTATTGTTATTTGAATAGTTAACTTGGATCAACGCGAAGGGGGCCAAAAAAACTATAGGAGAGGGTTGGTGATTTGAACAGCAAATAACAGACTTTTTATTGTTACGGGGTTGGGTAGGACCCGCCATTCACTGGCAGGCCCTAGCGATACACTTATTGGTTAACCTTGATCTTCATTGGCCGCCCGAATCTTCAGTGATCGTTGTAACGCATCAAGTCGGCGCATCACTTGCTTCTTATAGACTTGAGGCACCTTAGTGGTTTTTAAAAAATGCTCACTGGCAGTCGCACTCGCTTGGCCACCTAAGGTTGGAAAAGCTCGATAGATAAAATAAGCGGTATGCTCATAGATACTGCCCGCCTGAACCATCGCTTCAATCATGTCAAAATAAGGCTTAATCGACAATTCAGCCAATTGAGGGTTGTCAATATTATATAACCCCCTCATCAGCGATTTTTTCTCTCGCGCCGAATAATCCGCATCGATGGCCAAGTTGGCCCATATCTGCTGTTTGGTGGATTTATCCGGATAAGAGGCTTGGGTTGTCAGCAACTCATTACGCCCACGTGCTGAGGTATCTTTGGCACTGAGCGCACTCAAGCGCGACTCAACAACCGCTTTTTTATTACCCGCAGCCAGCGCTTGCAAAATACTCCATCGGCGCTTGGTATGAATCTTAATCCCCTTAATCGTTTGTTTGCCATCATACAAATCAATTAAATACTGTAAATCAGCCTCATTACTGGCTGTATCCACCAATGTGTCATACCAGATTTGCTGTAAATCAGATTCAGCTTTAACCGCATTCACCCGTGCTTTGGCCAAATTAAACATCTGCTGGCGATAGCCATGCTGCCACTTCGTACCTGACAGTGAAAAATCAGTCAAGCCGCCAATGTTATAAATGATAGAATCCACCACATCAACATCGGACGTTAACGCAATTTGTTGCATCGCTAGGTCAATATAATCACTGGCTCTCATCTCCTGATCACGCACCATATCCCATAATATCCCCCATACAAGGGCTTTAGTTGCAGGGTCTTTGACCAATGCCCAGTGCGCCTTAAACCAAGTCAGTGATTTATCATCGAGGCGGACTTTAATATAATCGTAATCATCCACATTGGGCAAAATCATCGCAGGTGCGGCTTTGCCATTCAATGCAGGTAACAAGGTAGTTTGCCCTGCAAACGTGACCTTGATCTTGTCTTTTACCTGCAATTGACCATCTTCAACATAAAACAAACCAATCTGATTCACATGCGAGCGTAATATAGGATTATGTTGACCACCACTTTGAGTCACACTGGCCCCTGCAATTTTGCCATTGTCGACGCTAAAGTTAAGTTTCATGCTGTTGACATCTTTGGTGCCTAACCAATCATCTACCCAAGGCGTCAGTTTTTGACCATAGGCAGTTTCAAGTGCAGCAATAAAATCCTCAAGGGTGGTATTGCCAAACGCATGTTGTTTAAAGTACAAACGTAAACCCTGTTTGAAAGTATCAGCACCAATCAGGTAAACCAATTGTCTTAAGGCGGATAAACCTTTGCCGTAGGTGATGGCATTAAAATTAGCAATCGCCGCCACAGTATCGGTGACATCCGTCAACACCGGATGGGTCGTCACCATCTGATCTTCACGATAGACTCGTGTTTTATCCCGCGCAGCCTTTACCCATGCGCCAGGCTGGCCAATGCCTTCAAGCCCTTCATAACCCATAAACTCAGCAAAACTTTCATTTAGCCATAAGCCATCCCACCAATCCATGGTGACGATGTTGCCAAACCACATATGGGCCATTTCATGCAAAATGGTGTTATCGCGGTCAGACAATTCATCTTTAGTCGGTGGCGAACGAAAAATATGAAATTCAGCAATGACCACCGCACCAGCATTCTCCATCGCACCTTCATTAAATTCAGGGGCAAAAATCTGGTCATATTTGCCAAACGGATACTTATAATCATAATACTGCTCAAAAAAGACCATGCCTTTTTTGGTGGTTTCAAATATCCGCTGCTCATCCACATACTGTGCCAGCGACTGGCGTGCAAAAACCCGCATCGGATATCGGCCGCTATCATCTGCCCACATGGCATAAGCCCCTGCGCTTAAATGAAAAATATAAGTGGGTATTTTTTGAGTCGGCTTAAACCAGCTATGCATCTGCCCGTCAGATTGTAAGGTGCGGCTAGCCGCTTCATTACTAATCACCTGCCAGTCGACAGGCGCTTTCACATCAAAACGAAAAACGGCTTTAAGATTGGGTTGGTCAAAGGCCGGAAACATGCGCTGAGCAGAGGCAGGTTCAAAGTTGGAGTGTAAATACTCATTGCCATCAGCAGGGTCAATGAACTGATGAAGACCGACGCCTTCATGATTATAATTTACCACAAAATCAACCGTCACACGATTGAGACCTTGAGTAAAGTGGCCTTTTGGCAATACCAACCCGACCTCTTTGGCATCATAACTAAAATCGGTGATCTTTTGGCCATTGATAGATACAGCAGAAATCTGCTTACCAGAAAAGTCAATCACCACATCTTGACGAAGATGTCGCAGGGTAAAGTCAATTTGATTTGACCCCTTAAATGTTTTACTGCCTTTTTTCAACTCAAGTGACAGCTGGTAATTAACATCTGCAATTTGCTCGGCTCGTGCTGCCGCTTGCTGTTGAGTAATATTGCTGTAAGCCAGTACTTGAGTACTGGTTAATAATGTAGATAATAACAATAACGCCAGAACAATGACCCGTTGCATGATAACCTCGTTGATAGTTGGGTTTACAGATGCCTCAAAAGCTGGCAGCTGAAAAACGATAAGGTGTTTATACAAGCAAAGCCACAACAATTCAATCGAAGAATGTTAGCAAGGTGTTTCTGGGCCTTTGATTATCACTTAAAGATCGGTGCGTTTGGTTTCAATCTTGCGCAGCAACTCTTCGATTTTATAACGGGTCATTTTCAAATCTTGAACAGACAATTCTCTGGCATCTAGGCTGCGGCTTTTGACGGCATCCTTATAACCATTTTGGCCAGCAATGGTATTCCACACATAGGATAAAAAGACACTTTTTTTGGTACCAGAGCCTTGTGAATACATCAGCGCCAGATTATATTGGGCCAAAATATAGTTTTGTTCAGCGGCTTGGGTATACCAGTAAAATGCTTTTTTGGTGTCCATATTCACCCCTTCGCCATTTTCATACATGATAGCCACATTAAACTGGGCTGCCGCCAACCCCATCTGGGCAGATTTGCGTGCCCACATCGCCGCCGTCTTGGCAGATTTTTCTACGGTGATCCCTTGGGCATAAAAAGTGCTAACACTGAACTGCGCCTCAGCATTGCCCTGTTTAGCCGCAAGGTGATATAACTCAGAAGCTTTCTTGAGATCTTTTTTCACCCCTAAGCCGTGCTCATACATTTCGCCTAATTCATATTGTGCCGGGGCATAACCTAAATTCACCAGCGGCTCGAAGTCGGTTAACGCCACCCCGTAACGCCCTTCATGTTTGGCATAAATACCCTCTTCCAGATCGGCGCTGGCATGGAAACTAAAAACCAGCATCAGGCCCATTAGGCCCTTCGGGTTCATCAGGCCCTTCAGGCTTAACCCTGATACCGCCAGCAATCCCCGCAAACGGGTGGCTAGATTGGTTGAACCATTTTTTGTTAATGACATCACATTGTGCTCCGAGATTTAATTGATTCAAATCATACGTCTGCTTTTGCTTTGCGGCAACCATACTTGCGTTAAAGGGGGGATTTTTTTCGGTGAGGTGTCATTTTGCCGCTCAACCCGGCATGTGATCATGGATTGAAGTTAATCGCCACCACCGCAGCCAGAGCCGCCGCCATCACCACCACCGGAATCGCCGCCACAGCCACCACCGCCACAACCTGAGGAGCAACCAATATCTCCGGCACAATAAATAATCCCTGCGCCAGCGATCGCTGGGGTGGCATTGTTGGCATTTTTTCGGTTATTGGTTTTACAATTGCGTGAATAAATAAAACCATCGGGGATTGCTAATTTATCATCCATGGCAAACAACAACGGCAAGGTTAACGGCGTTTTAGGCGCGATATGTTCACGTTTACAGGATATTTGCCAAGCACGTTTAATGCCCTTTTGGGCATCTGTGGCCGAATTCATCGCCTCTGCCGGTATGTGATGCAAAAAGCGGCCGAGGGCACCATGGCAAAACTGCTGATAGTTTTTGGTAAACAGAATAAATTCATGCCACGCCACATCCACCACCTCAGATGGCATCGACACCATTTTTCTGCCCGCAAGATTACAAATATGAAAATATTCCCTTAACCCGGCGATCACCAAGTTCAACTGCTGATCAGTTAAATGGGGATATTTTTCGCGAACCTTATCACTGATAGAAGCGGGGAATTGATAGCTATCAATCACCTCTGAGCGTTTAACAACGGCTGATTTACGATACACAGAATAAAAAACCACCGCCACCGCAGCAATGATAAAAACAATAAATAAATTCTCCATCAATTATCCTCTTCTTTTAACCTTTAAGATCCAAAAAATCACCTCAAATCCGCCTACAAGGTTTCAGCTGTATTGACAATAATCGTAGCACAACACAGCCAAAAGATAAGCTATAGTTAACAGATAGCTCAAAGCAAAATAAGTCATTACAATGGTCGCAAATGAATGCCTTAACGGCAACACCATCATCACCCTTCGTCCTAACCGTTCGGCGAGTTGGCGGCAAGATCGAGAGCAAATCCGCACAGCATTGACCAATGCGGGGTTATCTGAAACCGTGAACGGTGGTTTAGCTCAGTCGGTTAAAGGTTGCTGGTGGGCTGAATAAGGCAATAATGACTTGTAGCCGAAATGGTATATTGACAAAGTTGACCTGGCAAAAAGAGGTTGCTAGTGAAGTGTGACCAGGCTAAACTGGGTTTATGGCTCAAGTTGATTACACTAAAGAGATGATTGCTTACCTCAAATTCTGGTTAGGGGGTGTGGTCGTGTGTGATATCAGCTTGGTGGGTTGGCTTTTATCTAATGCCGAAATTGCGCCTATACTGAAAATGTACAGTGCAGTTGTCGGAATAATATTTGTGTCTAGAATCGCTTATTTGGCTCACAAACACATTGAATATATGATTTCAACATTACAAGAGTAACTATTATGGTCATTTTATCCTGCATCGTTTTACTGGCCTTTGTCGGCTTTCTTTGGTATATCGTCCACGGCCTGATTCAAACAGATAAATAACCACCATGGAAATTTTATCTGTTATTGTCTTATTTGGTGTCATTGGCACCTTTCTCTATATTTTGAACGACGCAATGAAAATGGGTGGACTCCCTCACGGCAACAAGCAAGCTCACCAACCAATAAAAAGTCCAACTGATGAAGACTCCAATCAATAAACGCCCTCAGCACCCACTCGCAGCAAGTGCACGGTGATCTCTTCACGATCATGATACAAATGCTTGGCCTGCAATTTATATTTCACCCCATATTCTTTAAACAATTCATCAATGTCAGCAAAACATTCTTTAGCGGTGTCATAACGTTTTTTCATCGGCAGTTTAAGGTTAAATATCGCTTCTTTGGCGTAACCTTCAATCAACCACGACGCCATCAACAAGGCCACTTTATCCGGTTTTTCAATCATATCACACACCAACCAATGCACATTTTTTCGCTTTGGTCTAAATTTAAAACCATCTACGCGCTCGTGCTTAACCTGTCCGGTCTGCATCAACTTGTCGTCCATCGGGCCATTATCAATGGCGCTGACGAGCATACCGCGTCTCACCAACTGATAAGTCCAGCCACCAGGGCTGGCACCCAAATCAACCGCTTTGAGCCCAGAGGTTAAACGTTCTTCTCGTTCTTCGGCGGGTATAAAGGTCATAAACGCTTCTTCGAGTTTTAAGGTTGAACGGCTTGGCGCATCTGAAGGAAAACGTAAACGGGTAATGCCCATGCTCAACGGGGAGTTGTTATAACTGTAGGAATAACCGACATAAGCAGAATCGGTGGATAAAAACATGATATGGAAGGTTGGACGATGATCAACTTCATCAGGCAGTAACAAGTTAGCCTTACGCAAACCACGGCGAACTGGCACAGTAAATTTACGACAAAATTTCGACAGTTCTTTGGCGTCGTTGGTATCTGCCGTCTCGACGAACAAACCGCCACACACTGGGATCTCCAAACTTTGCGCGACAATCGCACTGATCCTGTCCTCGACCGGCATATTTTCTACATGAGCATGAAGCACCATCATTTGACGGGCAAAAATCAAACTGCTGAATTTGATTTTTCTGACCAAGGTATCGGCAACCCCTGCTTCATGACACTGATAAATCACATAACCACTGTTACTTTTGGTTTTGGCAAAACCATAAAACGCCATGCTATCGGCTTTATCCTGAATCTCCGCAGCACATTCTTTTTCAAAACCCGGACGACAATATAACAACACACTATTCATTTCATTTTCACTTTATTTTACAACTAACCAAATTTTACAACTAACGAATCATAAATCCGCTTTCAAGACCGCCACAAACATTAACACCCAGGCAATGATAAAAAACAATCCACCTAACGGGGTAATGGGGCCAAATATTTTATTGCCTGTTAGCGCCAGCAAATAAAGACTGCCGCTAAAACAAACAATGCCAGCAACCATCGATCCACCAGACCACAACAACAAAGTTGATGGCATCTGTTTGATCAACAGTCCCAGTATCAATAAACCTAAACCATGGTAAAACTGGTATTGCACACCAGTCTGAAAAACCGCCAACATATCCGCACTGATTTTTGATTTCAGGCCATGAGCACCAAACGCGCCCAGAACCACAGACAGCAACGCAAAAAATATGCCGCTGAGTAAGATTATTTTCATCATTTTTTCCGTATTATTGACTGACGCGTAAAGTGCACCGACTGTTGAAAAAGTCCCGTTTGACCGTAGGATGGGTAGAGCCTAAGGCGAAACCCATCGAATTTAGCGATATACGATGGCTTTTTTCTGTTTTACAGCCAATTGATGGGTTTCGCTGCGCTCTACGCCATCCTACGGCGATTAAATCAACCGCCATGCGCACCATGAACCTAGAAGCCAGAGCGCGGGCATGATAACAAAATTTGACAACGAATTCACGTCAAGCTAACACCTCACACCAAACCAACAATAAAACGTGCCATATTCTCGACGGCCGTCTCAAGATTATCCTGCAATGTCACCCCCGACGCTTTACGGGGTTTAAAACCATGCTCGCCATCGGTCAAGTAGACCAATTCCAGCGCTTTGGGTAAGTCATAACCGGCAATTTCTTCTTTACGCCCCATCGGATCGCGATCACCTTGTATGATCAAACACGGAGCCAGCATATCTGGTAGGTGGTCGACCCGTAATTTCTCTGGTTTACCCGAGGGATGGAACGGATAGCCAAGCGCAATCACCCCTTTGATCAGCCCTTTTAACTCAGGTTGAGTGACTAACATGGTCGATGCCCGTCCACCCATAGATTTACCGCCAATAAATAAAGGTAAATCGCCATTAAGCGTTTTAACCTGTTCGGCTAAGCCTTCAATAAAATCTTTATAGTATTCTAATAACTGCGGCATCCGATTCGGTGGTCGTCTTTTGCCCGTTTCACTCATGATTTGCATATATGGAAAATTAAAACGTACTGATTCGATTTGCTTTAAAGCCAATAACCTCGACACTTCAACCATAAAGTCGGTGTCCATACCTGCCCCTGCCCCATGGGCAAAGACAAATCTGGCGATCGCTTTACCTTCAGCTACACCTTCTACTACACCTCCTACTACCGGGGTAACAGCACATACATGGGGTTTATCCATCAATAAATTCCTCTTGCTCTGCTTGAACCATGTCTAACATCCAATCTCTGAATGCCGATATTTTGCCTAATTCTGCCTGACTTTCTCGACACACCACGTAATAAGCGTTTTTACTCACCAATATTTGATTAAACGGGCAAACCAAACGGCCGGAGTCAATTTCAGGCTTGGACAATACGCTATGGCCCAATGCCACCCCCTGACCGTGTACAGCCGCTTGTAACACCATGGATGAATGGCTGAAGATTGGCCCATGGTTAACATTAATCCCTTTAAGATCGGCGCTTTTCATCCAATCTTTCCAAGCTTCACGCGACATATCGTGCAACAAGGTGTGATGACGCAAATCATCCAAGTTATTCAGCGGCTTATCTTCATTCATCAACATCGGTGAACACACCGGTATATGATATTCGGTATGTAGTTTATTGATGTTGACATTAGGCCAGTTGCCCCGGCCATAATATATCGCGACGTCAACATCATCGGTGAGGGAATATTCGTGCTGGTCAACCGCTTTAATCCTGACGTCGATGTCTGGATGCAGGTCACTGAATTGATTTAATCGGGGCACCAACCATTGAATGGCAAAGGTCGGCGGTAGACTGACTGAAATTGCTCCTTTTGCGCCCCTGGCGAGTAATTTCTCGGTGGCTTCGAGCAGTTGACTGAAAATATCTTTAATATCGTAAAAATAACCCTGCCCTTCCTCTGTCAATAACAAGGAACGGTTTTTTCGCATAAATAATTTTATCCCTAAATGCTCTTCTAGGGCCTTAATTTGATGGCTGACAGCAGCCTGTGTAACAAAAAGCTCCTCTGCGGCTTTGGTAAAACTTAGGCAACGAGCCGCAGCCTCAAAGGCTTTGAGCGCATTTAGCGGCGGTAATCGACGGGACATGGTGCCTCCAACAGACCATGCATTAGTTTTTCTAATGCATTTTCATTATTTTTAATCGTTTTATTTATTTTAACTATTCAACTACATTAGACCTCGCAGGGCAACAAGTGATTTGTTTTCACCGAAATAAGCTTACCCCAACCAAGCTGAACTTCATCCAAATGAATAATAATTCACTTGCACCTGCACAAATTTCGCTTAACCCTGAATCTTTAGCAAAAGAAACAGGTTGGCACTCAGATATTAACCTCTCGCTATGAGAATACGGAACATGAAAAAAAACAATTTACTTTCAAAATCATTAGTCACTTTGTCCTTCATTGCTGGTGTTAACATCCCCGCAATCGTTAACGCTTCAGAAACAGCGTTAATAGAGAATGCTCAACAAACGTTGCGTATTTCACTGGAAGAAAATTTAAATCAGGTTGTTGCCAGCATCAATGTCAATCTGCAAAAAGACGTGACAATGTTGATGGTAGATAATCAAAGTCTAGACCTTCAACTGGCATCAAGCCAATTGAACAAGGCGGAAAAAGCCACCACCATTATTGGTGAATAAGGCAAACTCCTCCTTTTTTATCCACCGCGGCCGATCCCAACCCGGTCGCGGTGGATTTCAATCATCAATGATTGAATGTCACTCCCCCCAAAATCAACTTCAATTAGTAACATCTAGGTTGCGGATGTATCCAACACGCCAAAACTCTTCACCAAATCATCCACTTGCTTCATCTGCAACAGGAAAGGTTCAAGCTTATCCAGCGGTAAAGCACAGGGACCATCACATTTGGCTTCGTTTGGATTAGGATGCGCTTCAATAAATAGCCCTGCAAGGCCCAGAGCCATGCCCGCACGGGAGAGTTCAGCTGCTTGTGCTCTACGTCCATCCGCGCTGTCTGTACGTCCTCCAGGGCGTTGTAAGGCATGGGTTGAGTCAAACATCACTGGTGCCATAGCTTTCATATCGTCCATGCCCAACATATCTACCACTAAGTTGTTGTAACCAAAGCTAGAACCACGTTCACACAAGATCACTTTTTCGTTACCCGCTTCGCTGAATTTATTGAGGATATGGCGCATTTCATGTGGGGCGAGAAACTGCGGTTTTTTGACGTTGATCACCGCATCGGTTTGCGCCATGGCCACGACCAAGTCAGTTTGTCTGGCCAAAAAAGCCGGTAGCTGAATAATGTCAGCCACTTCAGCTACGGGGGCCGCCTGAAACACTTCATGAACATCAGTGATCACCGGCACATTAAACTGGGCTTTGATTTCTTCGAAGATTCTCAGCCCCTCTTCCATACCAGGTCCCCGATAAGAATTCACCGATGAACGATTGGCCTTATCAAAAGACGCTTTAAACACGTAAGGAATGCCCAGCTTGCTGGTCACTTCAACATAACGTTCGGCAATCTGCATCGCCAAATCTCGTGATTCGAGAACATTCATGCCACCAAACAACACAAATGGCTGGTCGTTACCGACCGGGATATCTTTGATATAAATCATTATTGTCTCTTTAACTATGGGTAGAAAGGAATGTCATAAATCCACATTAATGGTGCGCAGTGCGCACCCTACGGAGCGACGCCCTGCATCAGTTGGCCACAGAACAATATAGGAGCATAGGTGCCTTACACACCAGTTTTATGCCTACCTACGGTGCTACGCCCTGCATCAGTTGGCCGCAGAACCACGCAGCATAGGTACCAACCGTATAACCGAGTATCGCCAGCAACACCCCCACAGGGGCCAATGACGGATGAAAAGCGGCTGCCACCACGGGTGCCGATGCGGCACCACCGACGTTAGCCTGACTGCCCACCGCCATATAAAATAACGGTGCCTTGATCAGCTTCGCTGCAACCAACATAAAAGTCGCGTGGATCAACATCCAAATACCGCCAATAACAAACAACTGCGGCGTATCAACAATAGCCATCACATTCATATGCAAACCGATGGTCGCCACCAGAATATACAAAAACGACGAACCTACCTTTGATGCGCCATAAACTTCAATGCGCCGCCATTTACTAAAGGACAGCATAATACCAATAGTGGTTGCTGTGATAATCATCCAGAAAAAGCTACTGTGGAAGCTAAACTGCTTGAGTTCGGGAAACTGTTGAAAATAAGGCGTGACGATATCAGACACTAGGTGAGCAAACCCCGTAACACCAAAACCAATGGCAATCATGATCATATAGTTTTCTAGCTGTGGCATTTTGGCATTTTCGGCCTGAAATTTTTCGACTTTCTCTCTTATTGCAGTGATAGCCGACGTATCTGCGCCAGTCGCTTTATCAATTTTTTCTGCATTACCAGCCATTATCAACAATACCGCCATCCAAATATTGGCGACAATAATGTCTACTGTCACCATGGCAGAAAAGACATCACCACCCACTTCATAGATTTCTTTCATCGCCGCCTGATTGGCACCTCCACCTATCCAGCTGCCAGCCACCGTGGTCATACCACGCCAAATAGCATCAGGGCCTTGGCCACCAACCCATTCAGGGGCAAATGTTGACACTATCATGATTGCTGCCGGGCCACCGAGAACAATCCCTAAAGTACCGACAAAAAACATTGCAGGTGCTTTCCAACCGAGTGACAAAATCGCTTTTAAATCGACACTTAAAATCAGTAAAACAAGGCAGGCAGGCAAGAGGTAACGAGAAGCGACAAAATACACCTTCGACGCATTGCCATCGACAATGCCAAAGGTATTAAGCAAAGAAGGTAAGAAGTAGCACATCAACAGTGCCGGAATATATTTATAGAATTTTTGCCAGAAAGGTTTTTCGCTATTGGAGGTATAAAACACAAACCCCAGAATAATGGCTAATAGCCCCATGACGGTGGCGTCATTGGTGATCAATACATCTGTTACGTTGCTCGACGGTGTCGACATGGAATATCCTAGTCAGTTATCAGTTTATGGCGTTCAATATACTGATAACTGCTGCGGGGTTCAATGGCTGTGTGTTTGCTTGCTTAATTAATCAGCGTAGATTGGGGGAAGTCGATTAATGAATTGTATGTTCATGCCCTTCAAAGTCTTCTATTTCCATTTGCAGCATTTGTGCTGCCGGGTCTTGCGGGCATTGCTCAATAAAGAATTTAAAGTCATCCTGAGCCAATTTCAAGCAATCCAGTTGCTGTAATAAAAATCCTCGGTCGCGCCGTTGATAGGGGTCTTCTGGCATGGTTTTAATTAACAGTTCAATGCAACACAGCGCTTGTTCGTAGTTTCCCTCATCGGTGAAAGCCAGCTTTTGTTGGCTCAAAAAGATTTGTATCACACTCATCCGATCCAATGCTCGATAAGCACCTTCTTTGCCGCTGGGCAAAACAGAACGACCGCCATCCATACTGTAAGTACTGACTTCACCACACAGGGCATCTATCAGCACATATTCATTGTCAGACAAACTCACCCGTAACATGATTTCATGTTCGGCCACCACCAGATTACAGTCAAACCCCGTCTCAAGAATCAAGTGGTTTAACAGAATCGACATACTCATCGCTTCACCGGTATGATATTGAATGATATAAGACAGGGAATTAAGCAGGCTTTCGGGGATCTCCTGAGGAGTAGGACTAAACGCCATATCAATATAAAACTGATCGAGCAAGGTGTTTAACCTCAGCAGTTCAAACGCGCCATCGTGCGTCATCGACCCGGTATCACCAATAAAAACATCTGGGATAATATCGGTCGCAATGACCAACTCACCCGCCTCAACCTGGCGGTTAAACGCCGTTTCGGTGAGATCAATTTCTATTTTAATTTTCTCAACAATATCCGCAGCCAAAACCATGACTTGCTGTAAATCAACAGTCGAATCCCAGGTGCGTTCAAACAACAAGATATCGGTTAATAAATCCGCTCCACGTAGAGAATTGGACGACAATCTTATTTCACTCATGAATAGTGTTGCTTCCTTTATTAAAGCCAAAATGTTAGCGCTTTGCCGGGGCATAAGCGACTAACCATAGGCATTAGATATAAGTGCTGTTTGACCAAATTCAACACCCGAGGGCAAATTAATATTTTTCGGTGCAATTAAGCCTAACCTAACGCCCAAGCAAATACCGCGGGGTTAGCCCAAAAATAGTGGCTGTTTGCTCATGGCCAAGTGGCCAATCAGGGCTATCCAACCCAGAGCACCGGCCAAAGCGACCCAACGTAAAGTCATGGTACGGCCTTTTAAACACATCGCGCCCATCACAATATAGGCAATCACGGCAATAAACTTCTCGGTCAGCCAATCATTAACAAAAGGATATTGGCTAATCAATGCGCATAAAGTGAAAGCACTGATTAAAAGCAGAGTATCAACAATATGAGGTAATACTTTGACCCACTTTTTATTGAGCATCGGTGATTGTCTAGTCATCCAGAAAAAACGAATAAATAATAACAATAGACTTAGCACAACACAGGTCAGATGGAGATGTTTTATCAAAGGATACATTAGCAGTAGTTTAGTATGTTGGGAAATGGGCGACGATTATAACATGGTTACTGATGGGTGCAAGAATGTTAGCAGGGTTGCTGATAACAGGCATAAAAACAAAAAACCAGTCATGGGCCAACGGCCCATGACTGGTTTTTTATCATCATTTGCGTACATGAAGCGCGTTGTGCTTCATTTACGCAAATGACATTAATCATATTCGTCGAGAATCTTCTCAAATTTAGTAATATTGAGCAAAAATAACTCAACCAAACGAGGCTCAAAATGCTTACCACTTTCGCTACGAATCAGATCGGTCACTTTGTCCACAGGCCACGCTTCTTTATAACAACGGCTGTGTCTTAAAGCGTCATATACATCGGCCAACGCTGATATGCGGCCAAATACATGAATATCTTCACCAGCTTTACCCGCCGGATAACCAGTACCATCCCAACGTTCATGATGATCACGTGCGATAATCGCACCTGCCTGGATAATCGGACGTTTCGACTCTTTAAGAATTTCAAAACCGTTGTTGGCATGCATTTTCATGGTTTCCCACTCTTCGCCAATCAACTTACCCGGTTTGTTGAGAATGTAATCTGGAATGCCAATCTTACCCACATCATGCAAAGGTGCGGCGTGCATCAGCACTTCAGCATTTTTCTCGCTAAGACCATACAATTCAGCCATCAGATAACAAATTAACGCCACCCGCTTCACGTGATTGCCAGTTTCTGAAGAACGCTGTTCAACCGCTTCACTTAAACGATGAACAATCTCTTTTTGAGTGTCTTCGAGTTCGCTTTGCAATTGTACATTTTCATAGGCAATCTGCACATTCTGGGCAAACAGTTCAATCAGCTGCTTGGCGGAATCATCTAGCTCCTCAGGAATACCTGAGACATATAATAATGAACCTTCGGTATACTTACTCGAACAGTAAGCCACCAAATAATTCTCACCATAAATAATCGAATGAGATTCAAGTGCTTGGTCTACCGCGCCCAATAACTCATCACTCAGTACCTGAGTGATCGGTTTGCCAG
>JBLGCB010000065.1:0-22067 GCA_047617105.1 Phenylobacterium sp.
GAAACCCTCACATTTGAGCTAACCGTCACCGACGATGATGGTGCAACCGCGACAGATACCACCGATATCACCCTACTTAAAGTCAACCAGGCACCAGTGGCTCAGGCGGGTGAGGCTCAAACGGTTGATGAATTGACCAGTGTCACGTTACAAGGTTCAGGCAGTGACGTTGATGGCATTGTGACTACCTATAGCTGGAGGCAACTGGCGGGTCCTATAGCCGTTTTAAAGGACGCAGATTCTGCCATAGCCACTTTTATCGCGCCAGATGTGACGGGTCGTGAGAAGCTGTTATTTCAATTGACGGTGACTGATAACGATGGCGCGACTCATGCCGATAGCGTTGAAGTTATTGTCCAACTGGCAGTGACCAGTGAGTTGATTGATAAACTGGTTTTTGTCGACGGTGACGTGGCTCAGTGTGTTCAGCGCACGGCTGCCGCCAATGGCTGGACGGTGATTGCACAAATGACCTCGTTGGAGTGTTTTGCCAATATTGGCAGTCTTGGTGGTATTAGCCAGTTGACCGCGTTAACTCAGTTGCGACTCAGATGCCAAGACGGTTCAAGATCATGTCAACTTAATCATGAGTTTGGTGATTTACTGCCATTATCGGGATTGGCATCGTTGGCAGAGTTATATTTTTCCAGTGATAGCGTTTCTAACCTGGTTCCATTGGCAGGAATGACCTCATTACGTCAACTTGAAATTATTAGTGATTCAGTCGCGGATTTAAATCCTCTGAAGGGGCTTAGCGGTTTAGAACAACTGTACATCAGCAGTAACAAAGTACGGGATCTAAGTCCGCTGGGTGAGCTTAAGCAAGTGGCAAAGCTATATTTACAAGATGCTCAGATGGAAGATTTCGCCCCACTGGCATTGATGACATCGTTAGCCGACCTTGAAATTAACACTGGCACCACCGATATTACGATTACTTTGCCGCAGTTGCCTGCACTCAACAGATTAAAAGTACGTTCTGCTCACTTCAGTGGGCTGGCGCATGTGACATCGTTAAAGCAACTGGAATTGCAAACGAGTTCAGAAGTATCTTTGAACGGTATTGAACAGTTGACCGGGTTAACGCATCTAATCTCGATTAATAACGGTCTTACTACGATGGAACCGTTCATTAATCTTGTGTCATTACAATACCTTCGTGTGTCTGGCAGTGAATTGACCAGCGTCAGCCCGTTAGGCACCATGCCTGAGTTGACAAGAGTAAGGCTTAGTTTTAACCAGAAGTTGACGGATATTTCCGGGCTATCGAATCTGACAGCGGTCACTCATCTGGAGTTGAACGACAATCAGATCACCGATATCAGTGCATTGAGCAATCTGACTTCGTTAACGGATATTGAGCTTTTAGATAACCAGATTGAAGTCATTGCGCCGTTAGGCCGGCTGAAGTCGCTTGAGCGCTTAATAATGACCAATAACAAACTGACCGATGTCTCGGGGTTGGCGGGTTTATCGGCGTTAACCCACTTAAATCTGATGTCAAATCAGTTGAGTTCGGTGGATACGTTACCTTTACTTGAGTCCCTACAACAGTTGCTTCTGAACATCAACCTGCTCACAGATGTTGACTCATTTGCCGCCTATCCATTACTGACCTCACTGAATCTGCAAGACAATGAGATAGTAGGTCTCAGTGGTTTAGTCGGGTTGCCGGCCATTACTGATTTACGGTTGAGAGGTAATAATATCAGTGATTTTTCGCCACTGACGCAACTGTCAACCTTACAATCATTGGTGTTGGACGAAAACTCGATCACCACGCTTAGTCCTATGGCGACAGCGAATTTACCAGCTTTAACGGCGCTTAGTGTGAGTTTTGGTGTATTGAACGATTTAACTGGATTGGAGCAACTGAGCGGACTTAAAGAAGTGAAATTGCACTGGAATCAGATTGCTGATATCAGTGCTTTGTTTCATCTGATCAATGCCACTGAGATTAGTTTGAATGGCAATGACAACCTTACTTGTGCTGACTTGGATGCGTTGAAACAGGCGCTGAGTTCGACTGAGATAACTGGTCCGTTTCGTTGTCAATAAAACCACACATTGATAATCAGACTGTTTTCAACCTCATAGACCACGGCCACTTCGCTTGGTGTTTCGGTAACACCCGAGACCCTTTCGTGGTCGATAACCTTATTGCCGACAACCATGCGGTTAAGAATTTGCGCATGTAAGTTGGGTAGGTTAAATCGTTTGGTTTGGTAATGTTCGGCAAACGCGGTTTTACCTTCCAGAGCCGGGGTGGCATTGGGCGGCATATAAACTTTTATATTGTCGCTAAACTGGGCAACAAAGGTGGTTAAATCTCGGGCATTGTAAGCATCGAGTTGGCGTTTTACCGGGGCTTCTGGGTTCATGGTTTTTTCTCGGGCTGCGGTGATATGGCAACGTGTTCAACAGTCATGGTGAGTTGATCATCAGCAAAAGTGGGTTTAAAGCGAAAGCCGATACGGTATAGGCAATTCATCAGCTTGTCTATACTGAACTTTTCAATATGGCCATTGACCAGATCACTGACTCGTGGCTGGGTTAACCCCATCTGCTCAGCGGCTTGGCTTTGAGACCATTTTTTGGCAGTAATGATGTCGCGAATGGCAATCATCAAATCTGAACGGGTCTGAAACTCGGATGCTTGTGCTTTATTTTCGGTGATCGCTTCAAAAATATTACTAAATTCAAGAGTCATTTTAATTGGCCTGATTGTTAAGATGCCCGGTAAAATAGCAGTTTCGCACTGTATGAGTCAAGTTTAACTGATGTTTATATGATTAAAATTTGAATTATACTCTCCAATGTCTTATTTTGTGTTTGGCCTTAGCTGACCAGAATCGTTTATCGCTGCTCACCCGGATAAAAATTGATAAACACATGATTGACCTTACGCCGGTATCGGCCACTACCATGAATTGAGGTGCCTTGTTTGATAAACATTTTGTTGCTTTCATCATCCTCGTTGCCAAAAGATTCAAAGCCCGGAATCAATGCCTGATACTTTTCCCATAAGGCGAAGAATTTGTCACCTTATATCAAATAGTTAACTATTAAGAAATATTTAGTCCCGCTTTATTCTGTCACCTTCGCTATGCAGTAACAGATGCCATAGGCATATTTACTGATGTGGAATAAAAAAGCCTGCTAGCATACTAGAGACCATTCGACGGGATTTAGTGCTGCATTTTGCGAGGTTTTCGGTTGGCTATTGAATTTCTTTCAGTAGTGATTGGAGGTTATCGGTGAGTACGGTGTTCAGGCTTTGCCCTTGAATCTGTATCGTTGGGAGGTTAAAGGTATTACTGAGAATATCACTAAGGCGAAGGTGAAAAAGGGTTATGTTACCCTCGTCATTTTTTCGTTGTAACTCGACTTTTGCATCGGGGGATAAATAGGCTGCGGTAATAATAAAGCCTAAATCGATTTTCTCTCGGTCCATGTCGAGGATAAAAAGCGCCAGATCGCCGCGAGAAAAACTATCTATTCTAACTTTGACATTGAGCCCGGCTAAGGTTTCCTGCCAGCTTTGATCAACCAGATGAGATACTGTCATTTGGCCATCAAATCCACCGTCTGCTTTGCCCCTTCTTGGTGGTAACCCTGTAACGTCAGTGAATGGTTGAGCACCAAGGAGTTGGCGGATGGTCTGCTCCATGTCATTTTGTTTATAATTTGGTGAGGCTTCCAGTAACCTGTTTACCAGCGCTTCTTCTAGCTTGCCCATGGGTCATTGTACTCTTGATTATTCGCCGAAAAAAACAGCAAGGCGTTGTGAAGTGATTTCCATACATGATCTGAGTAGATCTTCCTCTGTGTTGATTGCCTCATCAACATAGCTGGCAATAACGATCACTTGCCAAAGTGGGATGTTAATCTTGACAACAGTATCAGCTTTAATGTCCTTAGTTTGACTGATGGCGGGCGTGATTTTTGATTTGTATGCTGATATTGCGCCTACTGAGGTACTATTAAGAACTGTGATATTGTGTAATGTTTGATTATTATCTAAGAGCTTTACATTGCCTCGTTTACCTAAAGTCCTAGCAGTGCTTCTAGTGCTTCTAGTGCTTCTAGTGCTTCTAGTGCTTCTAGTGCCTCTGACCGTCCTTACTAAGGGGCTTGTATAGCCTCCAGAGCTTATATTTGTATCATTATGTTTCTTTAAAGAGGTAATGATGGCATTTGATTTATCAACGGAGAAATGTTCCAGTAAATCTTGACCGGGTTTTATTAAAGCCGATGCGCTAAAACGAAAAGCTTCTTCAACAATCGCTTTTGGGGTTTCGGATTTAAAATATCGACTTAAAGCCAAAAATAACGACTCATCAATGGACGATATATTGAATTGTGCATCTACTTTTTCCATTGATTGCTTGGCAAGTCGTTGCAAACTTGTTTTTTCAATTCTGGTCTTAGTTCTGACTCCGGGGTGTGTTCTTTGGAGGGCAGGGGCTGGCAGCCCAGTGACCACCTTGGTGGTTACTGTGTTTTTTGTCCTAGTTGAGGTTGTACGGGCCCCTTTAGCTGATATCGTACTGGTTGTCATAAGTTCAGCCCTTCTAAAAAAGCAGTTAATGCATTGTTGTAGTCAACATCATCTAATAAAAATGGAATTGATTGGGAATGCCCATGAGGAAGAATGGTTTTGACCAACAGGCTGCGTATACCACACTCTTCAAGTGCTGCTTTCAATTGGTTAAAGCCTTGTTCTGTATCTCCACCGAAGGCCATATTGGTGACCACTGAAATTTGCAGTTTACTGGGTGACATTAAGGTTGTCGCTGTTACAGCTCTTAACTCTCTGGGGATTCTGCTCAGACCAACTGGATCATGTGGGTTAACGGGAGATATTACTCGCCAGCTCGGACGGGTGCCCAATAAAAGATCTTCACCAACCGTAAAGCTGTCATCGGTATCCAGCACGGCAAAATCAAAATTGCTTGCTCCGGGAAAGTCTTCTGGAATGGATTCTGCTTCACGTTGATCTATTTTATTGGCGGTTTTATCTGCAAACTCGGGTCTGGTCATTAAAGCCTGACTCATCAGTAAACCGCCAGCCAAATCAACAGCCCACACTCGGTAGCCTTTTAATGCCAGCAGCAACGCAATATTGCTGGCTGTGGTTGTTTTCCCAACCCCACCCTTGGGGGTGTTGATGACAAGTTTGATCATTTCTACACTCGCTTAAATGACGGCTTATGGCGTGATATCTATAATTAGGACATAAATGGTAGCGTTTATGCGCCTATATCGTTTAAGTTTAACATACTACTGGCGTTGGGTTTTCTATCTGATACATTAAATTCAAAACCAATGGAATTCAAGTCGTTATGGTATAAAAACTTGATGATATACACGCTTTGGGAAGAAGGTGTAGATCTACCCCCAGTCGGCACACCGTTGACTCGCTTGATGTTTATGCCGCTAACAACCAAGATCTTTTTCGGCTTTCTCCAGTATCACCCTTAACCTCGTAATATTGACTGCATTGATTCTAATGGCGTCGTGTTCACTTTCTAACACAAAATCAAGGGTACCATGATTATCTTCTAAAACCGCCGAGATAATGGATATTGGAAAATACGGTTCCTCTTCGGGCTCGGCATGTTTTTTGCGAATCTCGGCCTCTATATGGCCATAGGTTTTGGCTGATGTGTCTTCTTCAAAGAATGCTTTGAACTTTTGCCATAACCCGTCTGGTGGTTTCTTTTCGATGAGTCCATTCACGGGCACTCTAATACAGGGAAACCTAGCTTCGAGTAACGCCAGTTCTGCTAATATCAGCTGTGTACGTTCAGGGTATTTTTGTTGATTGATATGCTCAAGCGCATCTGTTAATTCAAAAAAGGTGTATTGACTATAGTCAGGTGTGATGGTCATACTATAATAGGTATCTTGTTGGAGGATCTGGGCTTAGGGATTTAAACCTGGCAATAAATGATGGGTTTCGCTTCGCTCTACCCATCCTACGATTAATGCTCAAATCTGATCATTCTAAATTTGGTAATTGAGCTGTTATTCCTCACCAACCTCTTTAATCAAATAAGGTATCAACTCGCCAAACTCGGCGGCCATTAGGGTGAAGTCGGCATCCATTTTCGCCAGCTTGTCTTCGTTAGGAATATCATCGTTTTGCTCTTTGATTAACTCACCAAACTTAACGCGCCGCAGTGAGATATCATCCTGAATCATAAACGAGATTCGTTCTTGCCATTGTACCGCTAACTTGGTGACTTGTTTGCCAGTGTCCATATGACGGGTGATTTCATCAGCGGTCAAATCTTGTTGTTTGACCCTGATTTCGCCACCATCTTCTTCCGGTGATTTTAACTCTGCTTCCATTTCAAGTTCTAACTGTGACGGTAATGCTCGGTCTTTTAACCAATGAGTCAGCAACAGTTCGATGGTGCCATCTTTGCGGATAGGTTCTACTGGCAGGGTGCCAATGGCCTTTCTTAACAACGACATAAAGTCATCGGCTTTGTTTTTGCTTGATACATTGATCAGCAATAATTGGTTGTTGGTGTCGATATAACCATTGATAAAAGAAGATTTGGTGAAAGCCTGAGGCAACAACGAATGAATGATATCTTCTTTCATTTGTTCTTTTTCTTTCTTTTTCACCGGACGGCTCTCGGCCTTTTCGATGTTGGCAATTTTCTCTTCGAGCAAATCTTTGATCACACTGGCCGGTAAAATCTTCTCTTCTCTTTTGGCCCGCAATAAAATGTTGCCATTACCAAAGTGGGTAAAGGCGTCAGTTTTATTGCCCATCGCAGAGGTCCAACCGAATTTGAATAAATCCAGGGTGCCACAAGGGGTGAATTTTAACGCTTCAAGAGATTCTTCTAAATCTTCTTGGCTAAGCTCAAAAGGTTGGGTAAATTTAAAAAAGTATATATTTGAAAACCACATAGGTTACATTTTTTCCTTTATAGACGACGATACAGTCAATACGTCATTAGGGGAGGATGGGTTGGTCCGACATCTCACCAACCCAAATTGATTAAGCCCAACCGTCACTGCGACGACGACGACGTATCAGAGTCGGTAGCAGTAAACCAAACAAAATCCCAACCACTACAATACCTGCGCCCTGAAGCATCACGTTTTTGGTTTGCTGAGCGAGACTCTTGTCGAGTTTTTGCTGGATGACTTGTTTTTCACTTTCTAAGGTTGCCACTTTTTTGATATTTTGCTTTGCATTGGCGGTGGCTTCATTCAGTTGACGGGCCAGTTCGTCGACGTTGTTTTGTTCGCTGACGGAGCTTTCGACTAAGGTATTATAGCGCTGTTGTAGTGATGCTAGCCGTGCACTAACGCCCGGTTTTGTGGCGATGTTTTCTTTGTCAATCCAACCGGTGCGACCTTTGGGGTCGATGATTTGCGCAAAGCCGGTTTCATCGTCGGTGGTCAGCACTTCTATTGGGGTGCCTGCTTTTACACTGCCCTGGACGCGATATTTTTTACCGTTACCAGTGTGTAAATAGATAAACAGGTCTTCTCTAATAGAAGCATTTGCTTTGTACACCGTGGTGGGTGTTGCACTGGCTTCTTGCGTGCCGTTGTTATCCTCTTCCTCTTGCGCTGCCTGAGTAAGTACGGGCGACAATGACAAGACGGCAGCAAACAAGGTCACTGACAGTGTTTTAGGCAAATATTTTGACGATAAGGGTGTAAACATAGCGATTGGCATTTTAGTCATTCTTAATTGGGCGTTTATCGGCTTGTCCTGCCGGGAATGGGCAATTGATGCATTCGCCGACATATGAATTCGCCGACAATAGTAGGGGTTATTGAAGCAACAATCAAGCCTGTGGAAAACTTATCGCAGGCACCAGGGAATTATCTGGCTACAACGCGCTGTTACAGCCAAAACTACGATTTTTTGTGCATGGTTTTGTTGCAACCGAATGAAACATCCAGTATTTTGTCGGGTCTGCTTGGTCTTTCTTGCATCAGAATGCTTAAAACGGCTTAGCCCCTATATCAATCAATGGCCAATGACAATAAAAGGTTAAAAGCAACAATCGAATGACTATCGAGACAGAACTTAAATTTTTGGTATCAGGGGTCGATGTGACCACGCTGGGGCAACTGGTTAACGATTTTGCTGATTCACCCGTTAATGGTAAGGGCGCACATTTGGCCAACACCTATTATGATACCGAGCAGCGTTTATTTCGTCAGGCCGATATTGGTTTACGAACCCGCAGTACTGATGGTGTGTGGGAGCAGACCATTAAAACCGCGGGCAAAGTGGTGGGCGGTTTACACCAACGGCCCGAATTTAATTTTGCCATTGACAATCACCAGCCCAATTTGAGTTTGTTCGATAGCAAAGTTCTGCCCCCTGATATTTCTGTGACCGCTTTACAAGCAGCCCTTATTCCCTTGTTTACCACCAACTTTAACCGTCACACTTGGCAGGTGATTAAAGGTGGCCAAGCTTTTGAGGTGGTGTTTGACCTAGGGCATATCGAATCTGAGGGTCAGCAGGACGCGATTTGCGAAGTCGAACTAGAGCTGATCAGCGGTGATGCCGGGGTGTTATTTGAGTTTGCGGCGATGATGGTAGAACAATTTAAGCCATTATCTGAACCCCAGCCGCAAGATGTGTCTATTCGTTTGGGTTATCAAAGCAAAGCGGCTCGGGGTTATCAGTTATTGGCAGGTAAGTCATTGCAGCCGAAAAATACCTTGGGGCATGTGACCCTGAATGGTCGAGAATCGTTGGAGCAGGCATTTGCCAAAACCGTTGAGTATGGGCTGGCGTTTATGCAACACCATGAACAGTGTTTTGTCGATAAACCGAGTTTACTGGCGTTGCGCCGTTTTTCTGATGGGGTGGCGCTGATACGTCATGGCTTTTGGTTATTTTCGAGCGTGATTTCGCCATCATCGAGTGAATTTTTTCGCGGTGAATTAAAATGGTTATTGCAGTCTTTTGGTTGGGTTGAAAATAGCCGTCAACTCGACGCCTGTAAATCGAAAACCGGCATGTATCGTAAGAAGCTTGATTTGAACAAGTCATTATCGCAGTTGGTCGATGAAGAGGTGGATAAAGAGCCGGATGCCGCCAGTATTGATGCGTTTTTTGCCAGCCCGCGTTATAACTTATTTTTGCTTAATTTAACCAAGTGGTTGCTTAATAATGGTTGGCGCTATGAACTCAATGGTGACGCTTTTGTCGCCGGTGTTGAGGATGAGCCTTCGTTGCGTGTGGCCGCGACAACTTCATTAAATCAAAGTTGGCAGTCGTTATTACAGGTGATGCCCAAACGACAAAACCTCAGCATAGAAGATTACATCTCTCACCATCAGCAGTTAAAGCGTTCTTTGCTGACGGGTAGCTGTTTTGCCAGTTTGTATGATGTCGCAGAGCGCAAAGATTTCAGAATGCCGTGGATTGATTTATCTCAGGGCATCGATGAGCTTAAAACCTTACACTTGTTGCAAGACTTTGTGGTTAAGTTAAATGGCCAAAACGTTGATGAAGAGGGTACCGCAGCGATTAGTGGTTGGCTAGAGCAGCAAATAGAAAGCCTGTTGCTGGCGATGGAGCAGAGCCGTAAATCCGCGGTGAGGAAGCCTCCATACTGGGCGAGTTGAGACCGAAAAGAATTTTCGCAGCTCAACGAGGTGGAGACATGGCGGTCCGACGTCTCGGTGTCGACAGGACACACTACAGGGATGTGGGCTTCGTTAAACTTGACCACTGGTGGGGGGACGACATTTCGATAAATCTTCCCCCAACAAACCTACCCAAACACCTTCATTATCATCAATCCTATCGACACAATAATCGTAAACTCCACCGTGGCAATACCAACATTATCTTGATGGTTGATTTCAACATCTGCATTGATATGGTGTAACGCTATTTTCGAGCCGATATAGGCAAAAAAGATGTTGGCACTAATAATCGCGCCGCTGAGGGCAAAAAAGCCAATGATATTGGTGGCGATTTCTGAGGGCACATAACGGGTGACCTGTGAGGCGGTTTTAACTGCCAGTGAACCTGCTATCAGGTATCCGGCATAATGAATGCTCAGGGATTGATTTTCGTAGGTCAGGGTGCGCTGCATCGAATCTCCCTGATTTTTTTTGGCATAACGGTATTCGCGCCAGCGGGCGAGTACCAGCAGGTAGGCCTGGGAGATAAAAAACATGATGATGATAATCAACAAATCATCCATGGTGTTGGCACCGCTCCAATGGTATATGGCAATGATGCAGGTGGCATTGGCAATAATACTGGCGGCATCGACAAACGCACCAGCGATGTTCTTGTGGTTGATGGCTTTGTTTTCATCAAAATTGGCCAAAATATAACGGTCGTGGATAAACCGTCCCATTTCCATAAAAGCCATGGCCAAGCCAGCGTAAATTAACGCATGAATGCTGTCGGCCAATAAGTCATCAAACGATAAACCGCGTAAAATCTCACCGGCAATCAAGACAAACGCAAAAATTGAACCCGCATAGCTGAAACCATAGGCAAAGTTATCGAAATGGGCCAGCTCCTGGTTGAGTTTACGCCCGGTGCGGTATTGTGTTATCCAGCGATTAATGAAAAAATAAATAAATACGATGACAAGTGTGACAAGGGTGATTTTTAGCTGCGGCCAGTGAGATGTTGCCCAATCCATAGTGTTTTTTCAGTCATTTTAATACAGTTATTCATTATTCATCAATGATGGGCAATTAACAACAATGAATTATTCTATAGGCGTCTGTTTATGAACGACAATCAACTACTTTGTGCACTACCCAGTGAATTGCAAGCATTGTCCGATGATTACTGGCAAAAGCTCAGCGACAATGCCGCTGATATCGTCGCCATACTGAGCGAAACACAACAGCGTCAAATTCGATATTGTTTTGCCCTGAGTGATTTTGTTGCTGATGCCTGCATTTATCAACCCGACATCATTCAACATGTTTTTATGCCTGAGCACGATTTGTATCGCGCTATTGGCCAATATCCGGCGCTGATTCGTGCCCTAGATGAGATTGACTCGGAGGCGGATTTTATCCGCGCCATCCGCCAGATGAGAAAATCGTTGATGGTCAATATAGCGGTGAGTAATATGCTGCAACAGACCAGCATAGAACAAAGTTTTGGCGATATTTCAACGCTGTCAGATGCGCTGATTTTAGCGGCTTATCGATGGGCTTATCAACTGGTGGCCAAGGTGAATGGTCAGCCATTGACCGCCACAGGGTTGCCCATGCCACTGTCGATTTTAGGCATGGGTAAACTCGGTGGCCAGGAACTGAATTTCTCATCCGATATTGATTTGATTTTTTGTTATCCCAGTAGTGACCCCAACAGTAACTCCAAAAACAGCGGCCAAACCGTAGGTGGACGCAAATCGATTGATCATCATGCATTTTTTATCAAAGTGGCACAAAAGCTGATTCATTTTTTGCATCATCACAGCGCCGACGGTTTTGTTTTTCGGGTTGACATGCGGTTACGACCTTTTGGCGATAGCGGTCCGCTAGTATTGAGTTATTCTGCCATGGAAAATTATTATCAAGCACAAGGCAGGGACTGGGAGCGTTATGCGATGCTCAAAGCCCGGATAATTTATGAAGTGCCTTTGAGTGATCAGGCCCAGGGTGAGCCATTGCCATTAGAATATCAATATGGTGAGGAGTTGGCGACATTATTGCGGCCGTTTGTTTATCGCCGCTATATTGACTTTAGCGTGATAGATTCATTGCGTAAAATGAAACAAATGATAAGCCAAGAAGCCCGACGTAAGAACACCGGATTAAATATCAAACTCGGCTTTGGTGGCATTCGCGAAGTGGAGTTTATTGCCCAGGTATTGCAACTGATTCGGGGAGGACGAGAAAAACAACTGCAAGTCAAACCGCTGTTGCTGGCGTTGCAACGCTTAAGAGAACACCAAGATATTGATGATGAACAGTTTTACCAGCTGCGTGACAGCTATTTGGTATTAAGGCAATGCGAGCAATATTTGCAGGTTTTTAATGATCAGCAAACCCAATTATTGCCTGATGATAATTTAAATCAACAGCGTTTAAGCGTCTTATTTGGTTTTCAAAGCTGGTCACAATGTCTGACCTACCTGCAAAGCGTGATGAAAACCATCAATGATGAGTTTAACCGGGTTATTGCAGATTCTGAGCAGGACAAGGGCGAGGCATTAAGTCCTTTTGAGTTGTTTTGGCAATTTATCAATGACCCTGAGCGGGAGGAAGAAGAGGCAGAGCAGGCATCATTGTTGTTTTGGTTAGATGAGTCTGGGCGTGGCGAATTTATTCATCGCTTAACCCAGTTTAAAGCAGAAATACAAAAAGGTTTGGTGGGTGGGCGCGGCAAAGAAGTACTCGATCGCCTGATCCCCCAATTGCTCAGCGGTTTTCAACAAGCGAAGGAAAGTTCGCAAACTCTAGAGCGAGTATTAACGGTGATCAGCAAAATCGCCTCACGAACGGTGTACTTAGATCTTTTATATGAAAACGACGGGGCGCTGAAACAATTAGTGAAGTTATGTTCGCAAAGTCGCTGGGTGGCTGAGCAGTTGTCATATCAACCGATTTTACTGGATGAACTGATTGACACCAGAGTATTGTATAACCCCATTGCCCCAAAACAATATCAGCAAGCGTTAAACCAATACATGATGCGGGTGCCACAAGATGATCTCGAACAGCAACTGGAATATTTGCGCCACTTTAAGTTATCCCAACAGCTAAGGATTGCAGCAGCCGATATTTCCGGCGTTTTGAGTGTCAGTGAAGTGAGTACTCACCTAACCGCTGTAGCCCAAGCCATTGTCGCTTGTGTGGTCGATATTGCGTGGCAACAAATGACTGAACGTTATGGTGAGCCAGTTAATCGCTGTGCCACTAACAAAGGGTTTGGGGTCATTGCTTATGGCAAAATGGGCGGTGATGAGCTGGGTTATGATTCAGATTTAGACGTGGTGTTTGTTCATGACTGTGACAGTTCACAATCGACCAATGGTAGAAAAGCGATTGATTCGAGACAGTTTTATTTAAAGCTGGCGCAACGATTGGTGCATATTTTTACCAGCAGAACCGTCAGTGGTGTGTTATATGAAATGGATACCCGCCTGCGCCCTTCAGGTAATTCAGGTTTGATGGCGATTAATATCAACCGTTATGGCAGCTATCTGGCCGAAGAAGCATGGACATGGGAGCATCAGGCTTTGGTGCGCTCGCGTATTGTTTATGGCTCAGCTGAGTTGACCCAGCGGTTTAACACCATTCGTCGTGATATTTTGATGCAACCAAGAGATTTGGCCAAGTTAGCCAAAGATGTGGTTGAGATGCGGGCTAAAATGCGCGATCACTTAGGCAAAGATAGCGGGGTATTGTTTGATTTAAAACAGGGCCTTGGTGGCATCGCTGATATTGAGTTTATTACCCAGTTTTTGGTGCTGGCGCACACTTGCGAGCAGCCAGAGCTGAGTGGAAGCTGTATTAATGTGAAATTGTTTAAGTTATTTGCCCAATATCAGATTATCAGTCAACAACAAGCAGATACGTTGACTGACTCATACCAAGCATTAAGAGATGTTTACCATCAGTTGACGTTGCAACAACAAGACAAGCTTACTGACAGCGAACATGCGCAAGCCCTCAGCGTTAAGATTCAACAAGTGTGGGGTGAGGTGTTTGGCCTAGGTTAGGCACTAGGCTAGTCATTTGCTATTCTTTTTGCTGATTCTTGGCATCAGCTAACTGGCAATTGCTTTTCAAATAGTCGTTGTGTTCATAAGTAATAATGGCTGCCCTTTCGCGCGGGCAGTACCAAGCATAAACGTCTTTTTCAAAATCACTGTCCAGTGCTTTGGCCACCGAACCCAGTGCGGCGACAAAATTGGATTCGACTTCAAAATAATGCTTAATGACATAGTCTCTTTCGAGTCGCCAATATAATTCAAGACCTTCTTCTTCGGCGTAACCCTTGAGGATCTCGCGGATGGTGTCGCCAGTTCTAAAACGTCGACCTTCAAACTCGCCTTGGAATTTAAAATTGCCTGGTGTGACCATTTCGGCACGTTTTTGTAATTGTTGATCAATGCTGTCTTTGGGTTTGTCCAGCTTGAGTACAAAGCCATCACCGAGGGTTTTACTGTTGCCTAATAATTCTTCTTTTACTTTGCCATAAAAGTTGCTCAGGCCTTTTGCAGCCTTCGAACTGGAGGATGAAAACGTGCCTCGCTCAGCGTCTTGTTGCTGCTCTTTGATTGCAGTCCTGCTGGCGGCTTTTCCTTTGCCAACTTCATCTTCTTTATGGATATCTTGATAATTCAGCAGATACCAAGCGGTAACCCCTAAGAAAACCAGCAGCGTAACGTTTTTGATCCAGAACCACATAATATACCAGCGTCGCTAAATAATTGAGATGTGAAAATACTAACGGCTTTTGCTAGAAAGATCCAGTAGAGCGCAAAAGCTCCGTAGTTTATTGAGTCGGTAACTATTCAGCGTGCTTAGATTTCGCTTCAGAACAAGGCATTTTCGCACGGAAAATAGGCGCATATAGGTCATATGTAACTGTTTGAGTACGAAAATAACGCCGTTATGGTGTGAAAGATGAGTGCGCTGAATAGTTACTGATAGCGTGAAGGCGCATCGGGGTCGGGTTGAGTCTTAAATCGACGGTGAACCCACATATACTGGTCGATGTTAGGGGCAACGGTTTTTTCTACCCATTGATTGACTCGGGTGACATCAGCCGCCGCATCACCTGAGGGGAAGTTTTCAAAAGCGGGCAGTGCTTCAATCTCATAACCTTGGCCACCGGGCAAACGCGCAGTGACTAAGGGGATCACCACGCACTCGCTTTGTTCGGCAAACAATAATGTACCGGTGGTGGTGGCGGTGTCTTTAACCGCAAAAAATGGCACGAATTCACAGCGGTTACGACCATAATCTTGATCGGGCAGGTAGAAACACACTTCGCCTTCTTTTAATGCGTCGATTAATCCGCGTACATCGCGTTTACCGACCATATACTTATTTGACTTGCAACGACCACGGTATTGAAAATATTCCATCAGTGCATTGTTATGAGGGCGATAAAAACCAACGGCTTCGTGTGTCATGCCAAAAATTCGACCATCCACTTCAAGGTGCAGCGCATGGGCACATAATAACAAAACCCCCTTACCCTGAGCTTGCGCCTTTTCGATATGTTCATACCCTTTAAAGCGTGCCAAAGACCGTAAGCGGCGGTTTGACCACCACCAAGCAATGGAGCTTTCGAGTAAGGCTATGCCGGTATTTTCAATGTTACGCTTGACGATTTGTTCAACCTCAGCGGCAGGTTTGTCTGGGAAGCATAATTCAATATTGCGTTGGGCGATTTTTCTGCGCGACTTCATGGTGACATAGAGTAATTTGCCAAGTAATTTGCCAATCAGTAATTGGAGTCGAAAAGGCAGTAAATTGATCAATCGCATCAGTGCGAGCAGACACCAAATCGGCCAGTATTTAGGGCCCAGTAAGGAGAGGGTAAAAGCAGGTTGTTTGGTTTTTTTCACAGTCAAAAGCGTATTCAGGGGAAAAAGTGGCGTTATTGTAACTCAATAATATCACCTGCGTCACCAAGTGGCGCAGGTTGATTGGATAGTTTTTATTAATAACAGTTCAGCGTGATTAGATTTCGTTTCAGAACAAGGCATTTGCGCACGCAGAACGGACATATGCAACTGTTTGAGTACGCAAATAACGCCGTTATGGGACGAAAGATAAGTGCGCTAGTAATTTTTAATAATAACAGTTCAGCGTGATTAGATTTCGTTTCAGAACAAGGCATTTGCGCACGCAGAACAGGCGCATATAGGACATATGCAACTGTTTGAGTACGCAAATAACGCCGTTATGGGACGAAAGATAAGTGCGCTGGGCTGTTATTTACCTAAGCCTTTGTTGATGCCGTTAATATCTGCTTCAGACACCATACCGGCCGACTGTTTAAGGTTTAACACCGCCATAATATAATCATAACGAGAGCTGGCGAGGTTACGTTTGGCATTAAACAAGCTCTGAGTACTGTTCAATACATCAACGATGGTTCGAGTGCCCACTTCAAAACCGGCTTCTGTGGCTTTAAGGGCGCTGTTGGCAGAAACCTGCGCTTGCTCTAATGCTTTGAGCGTCGAAATCAAGGTAGCGACTTCGGCATATGAGGTTCGCACGACTCTGACAATGCGACGGTGAGCCAGTTCACGGTCTTCACTGGCGGCAACGTAATCGATTTGCGCTTGTTTGATGCCTGATTCAGTCCTAAATCCAGAGAAAATAGGCACGGAAAGCGAAATACCCACCGATTTAGATTCACTGTTTTGTGGGTTTTGAGTGGGGACTTGCACGCCATCACTGCTTGAGCGATCGCGGTTAGTATTATTTCTGCCCCAATCGGCATCAAGACTAATCGTCGGCAAGTGACCGGCATCGGCATCTTTGATGTTTTCCTGAGCGATTTGCATATTGATGGTTTCAATCTGAAGTTCGCTGTTATTGTTGTTGGCCAGACTGACCCAGCCGCTGGCTGAGTTATCCTGTTTTGATGTACTGAAACGTGCCGTATTTAACGGTGCTAAATCATCGTGATAACGACCTGTGATTTCGCGTAACAACTCTTTTTGAATCTCGACGTTATTTTCAGAGCGAATCACTGAAGCGACTGAGGTATCGAATTGGGCTTGAGCTTCATGGACATCGGTGATGGCGGTTAAACCCACTTTAAAGCGTTGGTTGGTTTGTTCAAGCTGACGTTCAATGGCTTTGTTTTCTGCCTGAGCTAACTGAAGGTCATCCTGTGCTTTTAGAATATTAAAATAAACCTGTGCAACTCGATTGATCAGGTTTTGATTGGCCATCTTATAACTGAGTTCACTTTGCAGCGCGCGCTTTTGCGAGATGGCCAGCTGATGCCACGTACTCATATTAAAGATTTCTTGAGAGAGGCGAAATCTGTAGCGATTAGAGATAGAGTCAGATGTCAAAGGCACATAAGCCAAATTAGCGTTCTGTCTTGAACCACTGCTGTCGGTATAAGTGACTCCACCAGAGAACGATAGTTGTGGAAACAATGCAGATTTCGCTTGTACGATGCCTTCTTTATTTGAGTCCATCGTGGCTGCTGCTTTAAGCACTTGTGGATCTTTGGTTAAAGCTAATTGATAAATTTGGTTAAGGTCGTCAGCATTGGCCAGTGTGCTGACTGAACCAAGGGCGAAACTGATAATAAACGGTAGTAGTTTTTTATTCATTGCTAATCATTTTCCTTAGCTGCATTATCTTTAATGGAGTTCGACAGTGTCTTTTTCGACGCACCGTGAATTGTACGGAGAGTTTTTGTTTTGTGTAACTGGTTTGACGTAACTCAAGGCAACTAAGTGTAACAAAATATGTGAAATGTAACAGCTCAATGGCACTTTACACTGAAAAGTATTTACAACTGCTTTTTTTTAGTGAGAATAGCCATGTAACTAACTCTATGAGATGAAACAGGACTTTACCATGAAGCACAATAACCCGTTGTCGTTTGACTGTAATGATGTTGTTCTCGATACACCAAAATTGGTTTTTGATGGTTTTTTCAAAGTCAGAGAATATACCTTTAAGCATCGTCTATTTGCCGGGGGCTGGAGTGGGCCTATTGTACGTGAACTGTTCGAACGCGGTGATGCTGTGGTGGTGTTACCTTATGATGCAGTAACGGATGAAGTGGTGTTGGTCGAACAATTTCGCATCGGTGCTTTGGCCGCGACGCTGCGAAATCAAGATAACCGCTCTCCTTGGTTGGTTGAATGTATTGCCGGAATGATCGATAAAGATGAATCCCCGGCTGAGGTGGCCAGCCGTGAAGCTGAAGAAGAAGCGGGCATTACTCTATCAGATGTGCAGCCTATTATTGATTTTCTTAGCACGCCGGGTGGCATGTCTGAACGTATTCATCTGTTTAGTGCCACCGTTGATAGTACAACAGCCGCGGGTATCCACGGTTTGGACCATGAAGGTGAAGATATTCGGGTGTGCGTGGTCAAGCGCGAACAAGCCATACAATGGCTCTATGAAGGGAAAATTGACAACGCGCCTACAGTTATCGCGCTACAGTGGCTACAATTAAACTATCAGAAGTTCGCAAAATGAAAATTGATAATGCGGCATTCCAAAACCGTACGAGGAGAAAATCATTTGACTGATGTGACAAAACGCGGCAAATACGTTCCTGACTTACAAGGCTTTTTGGTCCTTTGTGAGCTGAATTATGTGCGCCTGTTAAAATTATTACCAGACATTGAACCGTCAGGGGCGTTTTATGATTATCACATCAGAGAATCGATGATTTATCGTTTGACCATCAAAGAGGTGTGTAAATACACCACCATCATTAATATGAAACAACTTTCCCCGTTACACAGTCAGTTTCCGGTGCCAACCATGGAGATTCGCCTGTATCATGATGCTCAATCGGCTGAGGTCACCAGCAGCCAAAATATCAGCCGGGTTAAACCGAGTTATCAATATCCCAACCCGCAGATGATGCAAAGAGATGAAAAAATGCAAATGAACAACTTTTTGCAAGACTGGCTGAAATTGTGCCATCAATATGGTCAGGTCAGCGTTGATTTGTCTTCGTATTAGCTGGTTTGCTGGTTTGTTTTTACTTGAAGTAAATCCAAATTAATGGTGCGCAGTGCGTCGAAGTGTCGAACCAATCCCAAGGAAAATATGAGCTGGTTTCAATATAAAGAATTAAATGCTGCTAAAGATAAAACCTTTCGCATAATTCAGATTACCGATTGCCATTTATTTCGCCATGGCAGTGGTGATACTTATCATGGCGTCGATTCTGAGGCTTATCTGACTCGGGTATTAAAGCACTTAAGTGAACAATTCGCTCACGGCAAAACACTGGACTGTGTGGTGGTGACTGGCGATATCACCCAAGATCATAGCCGCGAGTCTTATTTGGTATTGCGGGATTTGTGTCAGCAATATTTAGCCGATACCACCATTGCCTGGTTGCCGGGCAACCATGATGAGTTGGATATGTTGAGCGGCTGTTTTGCCGAGCCACCTTTTATTACGGCAAAACAGTTACAACTGGGTCATTGGCAGTTAGTGTTACTCAATACTAAAGGACCGACACCAGCAGGCTGGCTGGCTCCTGACCATCTGGCTGAGATTGAGCTAACCATGGGACAGCTGGATGATTCAACCCATGTCGCGGTGTTTTGCCATCATCATCTGTTGCCTGTGGGCGGTTACATCGATAAACATATCGCCAGCAATGGCGAACAATTGCTGGGTTTGTTACGGGGTTTTAATGCGGTGAAATGTATCAGCCATGGCCATGTGCATCAGGAGAAAGAAACCGTATTTAAGCGCTGCTCCTCAGGTTTAGCTTCTTCAGGCTTATCCGATTTATGCCTATGGGCGACGCCTTCAACGTCGATGCAATTTTTGGTCAATAACATGACTGGCGGCAATGACGACCGAGGACCTGGCTATCGTTATTTTGAATTGCATCCTAGTGGTCAGGTCGATAGCAAAGTTACGTTTCTTATTGAGAGCTGACGATAAAGGTTGCAAATGATTTTATATCTCCATGGTTTTAACAGTTCGCCTGAGTCGGTCAAAGCACAGCAAACTCAGGCTTATCTATCCCTTAATCATCCCCAGGTAGAGCTGATCGCACCGCAGATCCCGTCATATCCGGCTGAGGCATTGAATTTTTTGGAAGAACTTTTTCTTAAAAATCAACCAGTTATAAAAGGGATCATGGGAAGTTCTCTCGGCGGATACTTAGCCTCTTATTTTGTGGAGAAATATAGCGTAAAATCAGTGCTGATCAATCCGGCGGTTCGGCCTTATGAACTGCTTCAGGATTATTTGGGAGAGCAGACCAATCCCTATACTCAACAACACTATCACCTCGAACCCCAGCACATGGATGAACTGATGGCCATTGATTCGCCGAGTATCAGTCGCTACAGTCACTATTGGTTGTTACAGCAAAAAGGTGATGAAGTGCTAGATTACCGCCAGGCGGTAAATAAATATGCCGGTTGCAAACAAACCGTTGAAGCTGGCGGCGATCACAGTTTTCAGGGATTCGAGCGCTTTTTGCCACAAATTGTCCAATTTTTTGGTTTGTAATTGTACGACACCACTAATAATTAGGTAAAGCAAAGTAATTTATGACCGACCAAAGCTATAATTCCGAGGCGATAGAAGTCCTTAGCGGACTGGATCCGGTGCGCCGCCGTCCTGGCATGTATACTGATACCTCTCGCCCCAATCACCTTGCCCAGGAAGTTATCGATAACTCGGTAGATGAAGCCCTTGCCGGTTTTGCTACTCTCCTTAATGTTACCTTAAATGACGATCAATCCATTGAAGTTTCTGATGATGGCCGTGGTATGCCAGTCGACATTCACCCTGAAGAAGGGGTGAGTGGGGTTGAGTTGATCATGACCAAACTTCATGCTGGCGGTAAATTCTCTAATGACAATTACCAGTTCTCTGGTGGTTTGCATGGGGTAGGCATTTCCGTAGTAAACGCTTTGTCTAAGCGGGTTGAAGTGCTGGTCAAACGAAACGGCAAAACCTACGAAATGGCCTTTGAAAATGGCGACAAAGTCGAAGAATTAACGGAAACTGGCACTGTCGGCAAGCGTAACAGCGGCACCCTAGTGCGTTTTTGGCCTGATGTCAGCTATTTTGATTCCCCTAAATTCTCTGTCTCACGGTTGGTTCATAACCTTAAAGCCAAAGCAGTATTATGTCCTGGTTTAAGAATCAAATTTGTCGATAAAGTCAATAACAACACCTATGAATGGTGTTTTTTAAATGGCCTTAAAGATTATTTGGTCGATGCGGTTAAAGAGTGGGAATGTTTACCAGCAGACCCGTTTGTCGGTGAATTCGCTGGTAACAATGAAGCCGTTGATTGGGCATTATTGTGGTTACCTGAAGGCGGTGACCTGATAGGCGAAAGTTATGTCAACCTGATCCCCACCGCTCAAGGTGGCACCCATGTCAATGGTTTGCGTCAGGGGTTGCTGGAGTCGATGCGTGAATTTTGTGAATTCCGTAATCTGTTACCTCGGGGCATTAAACTGACACCGGATGATATCTGGGATCGCTGTAGCTACATCTTGTCGGTGAAAATGCAAGATCCGCAGTTTGCCGGACAAACCAAAGAACGTTTGTCGTCGCGCCAGTGTTCTGCTTTTGTTTCTGGTGTGGTCAAAGATGCCTTTAGTTTGTGGTTGAATGAGCATACGGATACGGCCGAGCTATTGGCTGATTTTTGTATTAATAGCGCCCAACGACGTTTGCGGGCCAGTAAAAAAGTGGTGCGTAAAAAAGTGACCTCAGGACCGGCCCTGCCAGGGAAACTCACCGATTGTTCGAGTCAGGAGATCAGCCGCACAGAATTATTCTTGGTAGAAGGAGATTCTGCTGGTGGTTCAGCCAAACAAGCCAGAGATCGTTACTTTCAGGCGATTATGCCGTTGCGGGGTAAAATCCTCAATACTTGGGAAGTTGACTCGGGACAAATTCTCGGCTCACAAGAAATCCACGATATTTCGGTGGCCATTGGCATCGACCCGGATTCAACCGATTTGACCGAACTGCGTTATGGCAAAATCTGCATTCTTGCCGATGCCGATTCTGATGGACTACACATCGCTACCCTGTTATGTGCCTTATTTATCCAACATTTTAATACCCTAGTGAGCGAAGGCCATGTTTATGTCGCGATGCCGCCATTGTATCGAATTGATATTGGCAAAGAGGTATTTTACGCCCTCGATGAAGAAGAAAAAGACGGTATTTTAGATCGTATTGCCGCCGAGAAAAAACGCGGAAAAGTCAATGTTCAGCGTTTTAAAGGATTGGGTGAGATGAATCCGTTGCAGTTGCGAGAAACCACCATGGATCCGAATACTCGTCGTTTGGTACAATTGACCATTGATGATATTGCGCTGACAACAGAACTTATGGACATGTTGTTGGCG
>JBLGCB010000066.1:0-21864 GCA_047617105.1 Phenylobacterium sp.
TAACGGCGTTATTTTCGTACTCAAACAGTTACATATGCCTATATGCGCCTATTTTCCGTGCGAAAATGCCTTGTTCTGAAGCAAAATCTAAGCACGCTGAACAGTTACAGACAAATAAAGAAGGGTCCACCGATTAAAGTGGTAATACTGGCAGCTTGATCATTAAAACGGCTCAAATGAAACATCATGCTATTCCTTCTTTCCTTGACACAATCATGATATTCAGCAACTCCGTATGCAATGATAAGGCTAGTCGATGATAACTGACTTGTGCAAGGTCAAACGCAAGAAAATGAGAAAAAAACGCAAAAGTATTCATAGTGGTAAAATGATCCGGGATGAGAAAGCCTCTCACATCACTCGAAAATCAGCACAAAACCAACACAAAAATATGGGCTTTATGGCCTGCGACATTACCTGCGACAACCTCAACAACACCAAGGCCCACAGCCACTTGTCTGGGTTGCCATTCAGTGCGCTTTAAGTGTAATTTGACTGGTTAATTATCAACCAAGTGATCAGGCTATTTTTCGACCTAAAATACGCGCCTGTGGATAACCTCTGAATAAGTAGGGGTTTTATCGCCTTTATGGCGTTTTTTGCAGGAAAAAGATGGACTATTTATCCATTTTAAGCGACCCTACGCGCGTTTGCGTAATTCACGCTATTTTTTGACTTTGAGTTAAATCAAGGACAGCGATGGCAGTGATTGCGTCAACACAACAATACACCCTAAAAACAACCCGAAACAACTGCTGTTTGAGCTGCCGGAAAGACCCTTTCCTGTGAATCTTTTTGCACTTTTGTTTCACGTTACAACTAAAGTACGAGGAGATGTCACGTGAACGTAACACGTAGAACACGCTGGTCCATACCGGCACTTCTAGCGACTGGTAATGTTATGGCTTCAGATTCAGATATGCCCTTGAATTTAACTCGAGGGGTCACAGATATAAGTCAGAAAACTTATGACTTACATATGTTGATTCTGTGGATCTGCGTCATAATAGGACTGGTTGTATTTGGCTTGATGTTTTGGTCAATTTTTCACCATCGCAAATCAAAAGGTGCGATCCCTGCCACTTTCCATGAAAGCACCACGGTCGAAATACTCTGGACAGCAGTTCCGTTCGTTATTTTGATTGGTATGTGTGTGCCTGCCACGTCTGTTTTGCTAGAAATTGAGGATAACTCAAAATCTGACATTACCGTACAGGTCACCGGTTCACAGTGGAAATGGCACTACAAATATTTCGATCATGAATTGGAATATTACAGTGTCTTGGCCACTCCTCGTGCACAGTATGAAAATTACAACGGCATATTTAACACCAATGCCAGCAAACCGATGCCAAAAGGTGAAAACTACTTAGTAGAAGTAGATCGCCCTCTGGTTATCCCGGTCGGTAAAAAAGTCCGCTTTTTGATCACTTCTGATGACGTTATCCACTCATGGTGGGTACCTGAGTTCTCAGTGAAACAAGATGCCAACCCTGGTTTCATCAACGAAGCGTGGACCCTTGTTAACGTCCCAGGTATTTATCGCGGTAAATGTACCGAGCTTTGTGGTAAAGACCATGGCTTTATGCCCATCGTTGTTATCGTGAAAACGCAAGCTGACTATGATAAGTGGATTAGCGAGCAAGTGGCGATGCAGGCACAAGCAAAAGCAGAAGATCAAAAACTGCTGAGTATGCAAATGTCTATAGATGAGTTGATGGCTTTAGGTGAAACAACCTATATGGCCAATTGTGCAGCTTGTCACCAGCCTAATGGTATGGGTCTGCCAGGTGTATTCCCTGCGCTAAAAGACAGCCCGATTGCCTTAGGTGATATGGCAAAACATATTGATGTCGTTGTTAACGGTGCCCCAGGCACTGCAATGCAAGGGTATGGCAAACAATTGGGTCTGAAAGAGCTGGCTGCGGTAATTACCTATGAGCGTAATGCTTGGGGTAACAACACCGGTGATGCTGTTCAAGCAAAAGACGTTAACGCAGCGATGAAGGGGCAATAACGATGAGCTATAATACTGCTACACATGATGAGCACGATGATCATCACGATCACAAACCAACTGGCATCAAACGCTGGTTGAACACTACTAACCACAAAGACATCGGCACCATGTATCTATGGTTCTCGTTCTCGATGTTTTTGATCGGTGGTTTTATGGCAATGATTATCCGCGCTGAGTTATATCAGCCAGGATTACAAATTGTCGACCCTAACTTCTTTAACCAGATGACCACCGTTCACGGTCTAATCATGGTATTTGGTGCGGTTATGCCAGCCTTTGTTGGTTTGGCTAACTGGATGATCCCATTGATGATTGGTGCGCCAGATATGGCATTGCCACGCATGAACAACTGGAGCTTTTGGATTTTACCATTTGCCTTCGCTGTTTTGCTTTCAACTTTGTTTATGGAAGGTGGCGGTCCTAACTTTGGTTGGACGTTCTACGCCCCACTATCCACCACCTACAGTAACGATTCGACGGCATTTTTCGTCTTCTCGGTGCATATCATGGGTATGTCATCCATCATGGGCGCGATTAACGTAGTCGTGACCATCATGAATATGCGTGCCCCTGGTATGACTTACATGAAAATGCCACTGTTCGTTTGGACTTGGTTTATCACTGCTTTCTTATTGATTGCGGTCATGCCAGTACTGGCAGGTGTGGTCACCATGTTGTTAACCGATAAATACTTCGGCACCAGCTTCTTTGATGCGGCCGGTGGTGGTGATCCGGTGATGTTCCAGCATATTTTCTGGTTCTTCGGCCATCCTGAGGTATACATCATGATCTTGCCAGCGTTTGGTATCGTCTCTTCGATTATCCCAGCGTTTGCCCGTAAACCGCTGTTTGGTTACTCATCCATGGTTTATGCCACCGCGTCAATCGCGTTATTGTCATTTATCGTATGGGCACACCATATGTTCACCACAGGTATGCCAGTGGCGGGTGAGTTGTTCTTTATGTACGCCACTATGTTAATTTCGGTACCAACCGGTGTTAAGGTCTTTAACTGGGTAGCCACCATGTGGAGAGGGTCAATGACTTTTGAAACCCCCATGTTGTTTGCTATTGCGTTTGTGATCTTGTTCACCATCGGTGGGTTCTCTGGTCTGATGCTTGCGGTAACGCCAGTTGACTTCCAGTATCATGATACTTACTTCGTGGTTGCTCACTTCCATTACGTATTAGTGACCGGTGCCATCTTCTCGATTATGGCGGGTGCTTATTACTGGTTGCCAAAATGGACCGGTTTTATGTATGACGAAGGTCTAGGCAAATTCCACTTCTGGTGTTCAATGATTTCGGTGAACGTATTGTTCTTCCCAATGCACTTTGTTGGTTTGGCCGGTATGCCTCGTCGTATTCCTGACTATTCACTACAGTTTGCTGATTTCAACAAAATCATCAGTATCGGTGGTTTTGCTTTTGGTTTGTCACAGTTGATCTTCTTAGTATTGGTGATCAAGTGTATTAGAGGCGGTAAACCTGCCCCGGCAAAACCTTGGGATGGCGCGGAAGGTCTAGAATGGGAAGTGCCGTCGCCGGCCCCATACCATACTTTCTCTACACCACCAGTTATTAAGTAATTAAAAAGAGATATACGCTGATGCAACAGTCAACAAGAACGATACCTAATCACACTAAGCTTATCCGTAAACTGGTGCTGATGGCGATTGGTATGTTTGGCTTTGGATTCGCCCTTGTGCCACTTTATGATATCTTATGTGAAGTCACTGGCCTCAATGGTAAACCCAGTAATACTGCTGCATCGGCGATAAATATCACGGAAAATAAGCAACGTACTGTCACGGTTGAATTTCTTGGCATCACCAATAAAAATATGCCATGGCAGTTCAAGCCACAAAACAGACGGATTGAGGTTTATCCAGGCGAAGTGAAACTGGTTCACTTTTATGCCAAAAATGAATCTGCCAAAGATTTGGTTGGTCAGGCGGTACCTTCGGTATCACCCGGTCTAGGCGCTGCTTATTTTAATAAAATCGAGTGTTTCTGCTTTAACCGCCAGCCGCTGGCGGCGGGCAAAGAAACATTAATGCCACTGACTTTTTATGTAGATGCAGATTTACCCAACGACATCGAAACACTAACATTGTCTTATACCATGTATGATGTTACTGCCGCTGTTAATGCTGAATCTGCACCATCAAGTCAAACAGGGGAATGATCATGTCTTCTAAAGACGAGTATGAGAGTTATTACGTACCTGAACAAAGCCCATGGCCCTTCATTGGTGCTGTCGGGTTGTTTTTTTGTGTTATCGGCGCAGCGAATCTCACCAACCAATTAACCAGAGGTTATGAGGGTTGGGGTGGAACACTGCTGACCATCGGACTAGGTATTATTGTCTTCATGTTATTCGGCTGGTTTAAAAACCAGATTGATGAATCTATGGCTGGCATGTACAGCAAACAACTGGGTGATTCATACCGTCAGGGTATGACCTGGTTTATCTTTTCAGAAGTGATGTTCTTCGCTGCTTTTTTCGGTGCTTTATTTTATGCCCGAGTATTGTCAGTGCCATGGCTTGCTGGTGAAGGTAACAACTTCATGACTGGACAAGTACTGTGGAGTGGCTTTGAGGCTGCTTGGCCTTTGGTTAACTTACCAGATGGTAGAACCACCGAAGCCATGCCTTGGACGGGTTTACCACTGTATAACACCTTATTGCTGTTAACGTCATCTGTAACTTTGCACTTTGCCCATGTTGGCGTCGAAAAAGAACAACGCGGTAAAGCCAAAGGCTTTATGATTGCGACTATCTTATTGGGTTGTGTATTCCTAGTATTGCAGGTTGAAGAATATATCCACGCTTACACTGAAATGGGTTTGACCCTTGATGCAGGCATCTATGGCAACACCTTCTTTTTGTTGACTGGCTTCCACGGTATGCACGTAACACTGGGTACAATATTATTGATCATCATGTTCTTACGAATTATGAAAGGTCATTTCACCCATGACAACCATTTCGCCTTCCTAGCGGCAAGCTGGTACTGGCACTTTGTTGATGTGGTTTGGTTGGGATTGTTTATATTTGTTTACATCCTATAAATATAAATTCTACCGACAATAAAAAAGGCCCTTCTGGGGCCTTTTTTTTTGCCGTTAGTATTTATTGGTGCGCTGCGCGCGGCGTTTTTGGGGGCGGGCGTAAGGTACGCCAGCCTGTGTGAAAACTCAATTCCTGCGTAGGATGTGGTAGAGCCTAAGGCGAAACCCATCAAAATTGGGCTACAAACGGCGATATCCTGCTGTTTTCATGCGTAAATGATGGGTTTCGCTTTGCTCTACGCCATCCTACGGAAGTTTCCACACAGTCTCGCGCAGTGCGCACCCTACGGCACTCCATAGTAGGAGGGATTTTGCGACAGCCTCTACCACAAAAAACAAACCCTCGCCCTTGACGCACAAATCATGTAAAATACGCGCGCGCATTATACGCACACCTATCGTCTTTCTATCTGCTTCTTGTTGGAGCAAAAGGTTCAAACCAAACGTTAGGCTGGTCGTGGGTTCTGGGTAATTAAACCAAATTGCATCGCAAGGATAATGATCAACAACAGAATCGCTGAATACATCACCCGCTTGCCAAGAAACGTAGACATTTTTGGCCCGTCCGGATCGTTTTTCAGCATAATGAACAACGCACGAAACAGATTAAACACAATAAACAGTAGTAGTCCTATAATGAACAGTTTTATCACCAATTTACTTTTCTCCGTCAATGAGGTCTTTTAATGAAATTTGAACTCGGATTATACCGCTTTCAATTCAGATGGATACCCGTGATTATCACTTTGCTGGCATTTTGCATCTTAACGCGCCTCGGGTATTGGCAACTGCAACGCAGTGATGAAAAAATACAACGACTGGCGCAAATTGAACGCTATCGTCAGCTCGATCAGCTGTCATTAACGGGTTTGTTGGAACTTAGCCAACAATATGAACCCACCGGCATCAATGTTAAGGTCAGTGGCCACTTCAGCAAACCTTACAGCTGGTTACTCGATAATAAAGTCGTTAACGCGCAACCCGGATACGATGTGTTGTTAGCCTTTGAACCAGATGACAATGCTGCCGACCAGCGTTCACTGCTGGTCAACATGGGCTGGCTAAGAGGCGATTACGCCAACCGCACCGTGTTGCCTCAATTCACCATTCCCCAAGGCAATGTCTCTTTCAGCGCTTTTGTTAAAGCCAAAGATTTGGCCTCTTTTGCGCTGTCTAATGAATCAAGCAATTTGCAACAATGGCCATTGCGCACCCAACAAATCAATCTTGAAACACTTGAACAACAAAGTGGTTTGTCGTTTTATCCTTTTGTTTTAATTATGGACAAAGACGCCGATTTTGGCTTTACCCACCATTATGAACCCGTGGTCATGCCACCTGAAAAACATCAGGCCTACGCCGTCACTTGGTTTTTATTGGCCATTAGTGTATTCACCATTTTTATTTTAGCATCAAGAGTACGTCCTCATGACGATACTAATACCGATACAAATACCAATACAAATACCAATACCAATACAACAGGAGATCCACAATGAAAGGTCGTCAAGGTCTGTTAGCCGTCTTCGGTGCATTTGCTGCACCCGTCATATTGGCGGCTATCGTCTATCAAATGGGCTGGTTTACGGCTGGTGTCACCAACAAGGGCGAGTTTATGCCAATCGAACTGACGCTCGATTGGATCTTGCCTGAAGAGGCTTCCGACAGTGAATGGATTATTTTTTATTCAATCCCAGATACCTGTGATGAACGCTGCAATAACGCGCTTTATAGCCTTAATCAGGGTTATCAGGCATTGCATAAATTACAGCAAAAAGCCCACCCATTGGTGCTTAGAGCCAGTCAAAGTGATATCTCAACAGCACAGTTAAAGGCACAATTTAACTTCGTCAAAGTCATGGAGCAACAGCCAACACAACAATCGACATTGGCGCAACTGTCGTCAGACTACCTCTATCTAGTAGACCCTTTTGGTAAGGTTATTTTACGCTATAAAGCCACCGCAGAAAAACAACAAATGATCATGATCACCAAAGATTGGATGGGCGACCTTAAACGTTTGTTAAAATTCTCAAGGACTAGCTAGTGAATATAAAATCCATCAGAAAAATGAGTATTGTCGCCGTAGTTGTTGCGGTGGTGGTGGTAATGCTTGGTGCCTATACACGCCTGACCGATGCGGGTCTGGGTTGTCCTGACTGGCCAGGTTGTTATGGCTTTCTTGGCGTACCACAAACCGCTGAACATATTGCGATTGCCGAACAAGCCTTCCCTGAGCGCCCGGTTGAACCGCACAAAGCCTGGAATGAAATGATTCATCGTTATTTCGCCAGCACGCTGGGTTTGATGATCTTGATCATTTTCATTTTCTCGTTGCTCAATAAAGAGCACCATAGGCCCATCAAGCACCCGCTGTTTTTATTGATACTGGTGATATTTCAGGGCGCATTAGGCATGTGGACCGTCACCATGAACCTTAATCCCCTCATCGTGATGGGCCATTTACTGGGCGGTTTTAGCACCTTAAGCTTACTCTATTTGCTGATACTAAGATTAACGCCTTATCGCATTCCCGGCGGTGACAGCGCAGTACGGCCACTACTAACCTTTGGCATCGTCGCTTTAGTGGTTCTGGTGCTACAAATCGCCCTTGGTGGCTGGACAGCGGCGAATTATGCCGCCACCGCCTGTACTCAGCTGCCGATTTGTGAAGCTGACTGGGTCACCCACCTTAATGTCAAAGATGCGTTTTCGATGGAAACTGGTCTGCACAGTTATGAGTTTGGCGTGTTAAATTACGATGCCGCCATGACCATTCATGTATTCCACCGCCTTGGTGCCATCATTACCGCGCTGGTTATACTGACGTTTGCAGTCAAACTCTACAAAAAAGCGGCCTCTTCATTTTTTAGAAAGTTGGCCAGTTTATTGGCGGTAGTGTTGTTTATTCAGTTCGCCCTTGGGGTCAGCAATATCTGGTTCCAACTGCCGATTGGTGTGGCCGTATTACATAATATCGTCGCTGTTGGCTTGGTGGTCATCCTACTCACCATCCTTTACAGTATTTCACGCAAGACCTAACCCATTTAAGCAGAGATATAAATAATGGCTAACGATAATAGCGCGACAGCAAGTCCCAGCTTTAAGAGGGTATTTAACGACTACCTAGAACTCACCAAACCCAAAGTCGTCGCTTTGTTGGTGTTAACGGCTGTCGTCGGCATGGTGCTAGCAACGCCTAAAGACCCAACCATCTGGGAAGTGTTTTGGGCGATGATTGGCATAGGATTTTTATCTGCTGCTGCGGCGGCCATCAATCATATTGTTGATTCTGAAATAGACGCCAAAATGGCCCGCACCCATCACCGCCCCGTCGCCAAAGGCCGGGTCACCAGCAAAAATGCGTCGATTTTTGCGTTTACTTTGGCTGCCATCGGTTTTGCCGGATTGGCATTGATGGTCAACTGGCTAACCGCTTGGCTAACCTTAGGTAGCCTGTTTGGTTATGCGGTGTTTTACACCATGTATCTTAAACGCGCCACCCCGCAAAATATCGTTATCGGCGGTTTGGCAGGCGCGATGCCACCGTTACTGGGCTGGACCGCGATGACTGGCGAAATTCATGGTCATGCGCTGCTGCTGGTGATGATTGTCTTTATCTGGACTCCGCCGCACTTTTGGGCATTGGCCATTCACCGCAAAGAGGATTATGCCAAGGTCAATATGCCAATGTTACCGGTCACTCATGGTGTGGAATTTACTAAAAATGCGATTTTTCTCTACACCGTATTATTGATTGTGATTTGCTTACTGCCTTATCTGGTGGGTATGTCAGGGTTGATTTACCTCGTGGTCAGCTTTGGTCTTAACATCTGGTTTTTATGGCACGCCTGGAAACTCAAGTTTGCTGAGCAGCAAAGCACCGCATGGGATATGTTTAAATTTTCAATCTGGCATTTGATGGTGATCTTTATCGCCCTGATTGTTGATTATTTCTGGAAAATCAATCCGCTAGTACTAACTTAAGGATCCGACACTATGATACAAAAATTGATTCTGGCCATCGTTGGCTGTTGTGCGTTGGCTGCGGGCATTTGGTTGGCGCAAAAACCAGCAGTGGTTTTAGAAGCACGGGTATTTGAGCCGGTTCGAGTCATCAAACCGTTTACTTTAACCAATCAACATGACCAAGACCTCAGCAATGCTTATTTTGACCAGCAATGGACGCTGATCTTTTTAGGTTTTACCCATTGCCCAGATGTTTGCCCAACCACTCTAGCGCGGTTGGCATCGAGTTATAAAAAGCTTAAAGCTGCTGGTCTGGATAATGTGCAGGTATTGTTTGTCTCGGTTGATCCCCAGCGTGATGATCCGGCGCGATTAAAAGAATACACTGAATACTTCAGTAAAGAATTCACCGCCGCCACCGGTGGTCATGCCGATTTATTCCCCTTCGTTCGCGATTTGGGTTTAATGTACAGCATGTCAGAAGACACCAGCTTGCCTGAATATAATGTCGACCACAGTGGTGCGATTTCGCTGATCAACCCTAACGGCCAGCTTCACGCCATGTTTAAAGCCAAAGTTGAGCTTGGCGGTATCCCTGGCGTTGATATGGCACTTCTGGAGAGTGAGTTACTGGTATTGGCTGATAGGTTTTAAATTCGTTACAGCGTGGGCAAACATGCCCACGCGACACCTTCCTTCCCATTTCCCCCACTCATCATAAAAAGATCCTTCACTATCGTCACTTTGATCTTGGACTTATTCGCCAGCAATAGTCTATGCTTAGCAGACGCAAATTAATCACAACCTAACAAGTGTGGCACGTAATGAAAATTCTTGTAGTAGATCCAATGGCAGCCTCCCGTACTCTGACTTGCCGCCACCTCAATAGTGCTGGCTACAGCGATGTCATACCTGTCGAAGATGGGCCCGGTGCATTGACCCAGCTACAAAACGAAAGCTTTAATTTAGCCATCATCGACTGGCATACGCCGGGGCTCGAATTGGTCAAACAGATTCGTGGTCACGACTCACTGGCGCAACTCCCCTTGCTGATGGCGGTAAAAGAACCCGACCTCAGTCACGTCAGAGAAGCACTCGAACAAGGTGCCAACGGCTTTATCATGCAACCGGCTTCTGTGGTCTTGTTAGCCGAAAAAATCAGCAGTATGGTCAGTCAATAATGACAGCTTCAAAAATGCCATCACGCCTAAACACATTATTCCTTGGTTTTTTAAAATAATCGCAAAACTTTTTGTAAATTAATCCATTTATAATCTGACAGACGCGAGAATATTGACTACTATAATAATACCGTGATAGTTGCCGAACGGTATTTTAAACCCATGAATAAGTTAGTGTTATTATGATTTTTCGGCCTTCAATGAACATGAATTTACCTTAAATATTATCAAAGTAAAAAAGAGATACACACCATGTTTAAATTGCCAGCACAACTGATTATCAATCATGTTGAAGACCTTTATCTGGAGCTGACCAAACTACTTGGTTCAGGTGAAAGTGTGGTATTAGATATCAGCGACGTCCAAAAAGCGGATACCGCCGGTTTGCAACTATTATGCGCAGTACAGAAAAATTTAAACGATATAGGTAATAATATTGCTTGGCAAGGTCAAAGTAGCGCATTAAGAGATACCGCAAAAATCATTGGTGTAGATGATTTTTTGCAGCTATAACTGTAATGACGGTTTAAAACCAATGACACTAGCAACCACGGGCAAAAAGAGGATAAAAGTCAAATGAAAAGAATTTTAGCAGTCGACGATTCCGCATCGATGCGGCAGATGGTGGTATTTACCCTGAAGAAAGCCGGGTACGAAGTCGTTGATGCAAAAGATGGTGTAGAAGCATTGGCAATCGCCAAAGGCCAATCATTTGATGCTGTTATTTCTGACGTCAATATGCCCAACATGGACGGCATAACCCTGATTAGAAGCTTACGAGGATTGCCAGCCTATAAATTTACCCCCATGCTGATGCTAACCACAGAATCAGGCACCGAAAAAAAGCACGAAGGCAGAGCAGCTGGTGCCACAGGATGGATTGTCAAACCCTTTAACCCCGACCAATTATTGGCTGTTATCCAAAAAGTGATCCGCTAGTTGAAAGCCAACATAGCATGATCACACGCCACCCATCTTTCAATAATAAATCAACAGAGGCATGGAATGAGCATTGATCTCAGTCAATTCTATGAAGTATTTTTTGAAGAAAGCTTTGAAGGTCTCGATATTATGGAGTCAGAGCTACTCGCCCTGACCCCCGGTGACGTCGATTCAGAAACTCTCAATACTATCTTCCGTGCTGCCCATTCAATAAAAGGTGGTAGTGGTACCTTCGGCTTTAACGTTATCGCCGATTTTACTCACGAACTCGAAACCCTACTCGACCAAATTCGAGAAGGTCAACGTATCCTAGAAACCTATCATGTTGACTTGTTTTTACGCTCCATTGACTGTTTGCGGGATATGCTTAACGCCCTAAAAGCTGAAGATGAGCCAGATACTAGCCAGTCGAGTGAAATCACCAAAAAATTCTTGGCGATACTCAGCGGTACCAATCCAGAGGCCCAATCTGGTTCGGACAGTTCGCCAGCCACCAGTAGCGCAACAGCAGATACCACGCCAAGTCAAAGCAGTGACAATGAGCCGTCAGATAACACTGCTAGCGATGGTAAAAAAGAATGGAAAATATTCTTTAAACCCGAAGCCCATCTGTTTAAAACGGGCAATGAACCTATTTTCATGATTCAAGAGCTGGCCGACTTCGGTGAAGTCAGCATTGAAGCTTTTACTGACAAGCTGCCATTATTTCATGACTTGATTGCTGATGACAGCTACCTTTTTTGGAACATTAGCTTGGTTTCAGATAATGCCACCCAAGATAAAATTGAAGAAATATTTGAATGGGTCATTGATGACGCCGAACTGGTAATAACGGCTCCACAGGAACAAGAAGCGCCAGCAGACGAAGTCGTTGAAGGGGTTGATTTCGGCCTGTTTGACGAAATGATGCCAGAGGCACTCGAACAACAAGCCCAAGCCGAACAACCAGCACAGCCAGCGCCTCCAACCCCCAAGCCCCCGGCAGCCATTGAAGCAAAAGAAGGCCCCGCCGCTAAAGAAAACAAAAAGTCCACCGAAGCAACCTCTATCCGAGTCAGCATCGAAAAAGTCGATACGCTGATCAATATGGTCGGTGAACTGGTGATCACCCAAGCGATGTTAAGCCAGTATGGTGAAGGCGAATTTACCGAAAACCGCAGAATGCTAATGCAAGAGGGTCTTGCTCAACTGGCCCATCACACCCGCGAGTTGCAAGAAAGCGTGATGCAAATCAGAATGTTACCCATCAGTTTTGTGTTCAGTCGCTTCCCTCGTTTGGTCCGTGATATTTCGCAAAAACTCGGCAAAATAGTTGAATTAAAACTGCTTGGTGAAGGCACTGAATTAGACAAAACGGTGATGGAGAAAATTTCCGACCCAATGGTTCATTTGATTCGTAATTCTCTCGATCATGGTCTCGAAACCCCAGATAAAAGGGTCGCCATGGGAAAACCAGAGTCAGGTACTGTCACCCTTAACGCCTTTCACCAGGGCGGCAATATTGTCATTGAAATTATTGATGATGGCAGTGGTATCGACCATAACGTCATTGGTGGAAAAGCGATCGAAAAGGGCCTGATTGAGGTCGACAATGATCTGACTGAACAAGAAATTGTTGATCTGATCTTTTTACCGGGTTTTTCCACCAAAGCAGAGGTCACTGACCTATCTGGCAGAGGCGTGGGTATGGACGTGGTCAGACGTAACATCCAAGAGCTCAACGGTACTGTTGAGGTCGCCTCGACCATTAATAAAGGTTCAACCTTTACCATTCGTTTACCACTCACCTTGGCCATACTCGACGGCCAGTTGGTCACTGTCGGTAATAACACTTATATCATCCCGCTGGTAAACATTATCGAATCCATCCAAATGACCCCCAAACAGATTAACAATGTGGGTGGTGACTTGGAATTATTCCGCCAGCGTGAAGAATACATCCCTATCGTAAGATTACACCAAGTGCTCGACCACGAAGACGCCATTGAGAGCCTGACCGAAGGCATTTTGGTGATTGTCGAAAGTGACAATGGCCATATCGGCTTGCTGGTTGATGATTTGTTGGCCCAGCAACAAGTGGTGATCAAATCGCTCGAAGCGAATTACCAGCGAGTTGAAGGTATCTCGGGTGCCACCATACTCGGTGATGGCACCATCTCGCTAATTATCGATATTGGTGGCATTGTCAATCTGGCCGGACTAAGAAAACTGCACAAAAACAAAATGAATCAACTCAATCAACAACAGATGATGGCTTAATCACTATGGACAATAACGAACGCGTTGAACTCAAAAGTCGTTCTGGCCAGGAAGAAGCTGATCAAGATCAGTACCTGACCTTCTTTATGGCAGATGAAGAGTACGGCATTGATATTTTGTCGATTCAGGAAATCAGAGGTTGTGACAACACCACCTGTATCCCGAATAGCCCAAACTTTATCCAAGGTGTGTTAAATCTGCGTGGCACCATAGTGCCCATCGTCGATTTACGCTTACGCTTTGGCCTTGAAAAAATAACTTATGGCGATATTACCGTGGTCATCGTGGTCAAAGCGGATCTCGACGATGGTGAAAAAACCATAGGTATGGTGGTTGATGCGGTCTCAGATGTCTATTCTGTCGACCAGCAAGAAAGCACCAGAGCACCAGATGTCGGAGAAGCGCAAAACAGGGAGTACGTCAAAGGACTGGTGAATGTGGGTGAAAAAATGGTGGTACTGCTTGATCTTAAAAAAATCCTCACTTTTTCAAATGTTTAAATCTCTGAGGGGTCTCACTTGAGACGCGGTTTTTACAGAGGCAAAAGATTGATGACAAAGTTGGCGAAGTATTGTTAGCTGGTTACAAAATAATTTAAATTGGAACAGGTAATCTGTTTAAGATCAGGGATTCATTCACCAGGTCGATTGAATATCTATATTTGGAGCGTACGATGAACAATAATGAAGAAAATCAAGTGTCAAATTGGCGCAGCGCATTTGGCAACTCTGGGTTGGCAAAAAAGCTCTCCATTGGCTTTGGTACTGTAATTGTATTAATTGCTGCTTTAGTCGCCTTTATCGAGATTAAAATGCTGGATCAAGAAGAGTTACAAAATCAGATCATTGATTTACGTATGCCGACCAATCTCGCCGGCCATGACTTGGTCAACGATATCAACTGGTCACTCGCCTCCTTGAGAGGTTACATGCTCCTCGGCAAAACAGAACTAAAGGAGCAAAGGGCTGAGGCTTGGAAAGAGATGGACAAAAACCTCGCCATATTGGATAAAATGGCGCAAAATTGGACGGTACCCGCCGACGTTGAGCGGCTAAGAGAAATCAAAACAACGATGGGAGAATTTAAAATCGCGCAACAAAAAGTCGAAGATGTTGCCAACACCCCAGATGAACAACCAGGTTTAAAGATTCTGATAAATGATGCCGCACCACTGGCCACTAAAATTATGGCCAATCTCACCGAACTGATGAATCTAGAAAAAAACCAACCTGCCACCAGCGAACGTAAGACTTTACTGTCAAACTTGGCCGATAGCCGAGGTTCATTTGCGATGTCATTGGCCTCCATAAGGGCGTTATTACTCAGTGGTGATACCAAATGGGAGAATGATTTTGAAGGTTTTTGGGATAAAAATATCACTGCGCTGAATGCACTCAATCGACAAAGCCAGCTATTTAGTGCGGCTCAACGGCGAGCTTTTCAAAACTATGTCGACAGCAGACGCGAGTTTGCTGACTTACCAGAAAAAATGTTTAGCATTCGCGCCTCAGAACAATGGAATACCGCTAACTATATCCTTAGCAAAGAAGCCGCCCCCAAAGCAAAAAAATTATTGTATATGCTCAAAGAAATGGTGAAAGGCCAAGGTGACCTGGTTGAGCAAGATAGTAAACAATTAAAGTCAGTCAGCAGTAGTCTAAGAACCACGTCATTAGTGATCACTGCATTGGCGATAATCATTGCCATCTTCGTCGCCCGCCTGATTACTAAAGCCATTGTAAGACCCCTCACCAGAGCCAAAGAAGTGGCCGATGCGGTGTCAGCTGGCAATCTTAACAATCCAGTTGAACGTACCTTTAAAGATGAGACCGGACAACTGCTCAATGCTATCTTCAAAATGCAGGAAACTCTGCAACAACAAGCCATCGTCAACAACGATTATTCGGCGCAAATTGAAGCCATTGGTAAAGCTCAGGCGGTCATTGAGTTTAACATGGATGGCACCATCAGAACCGCCAATGCCAATTTCCTCGCCACCATGGGTTACACTGCCGCTGAACTAGAAAATCAACACCATAGTATGTTTGCTGAATCAGCAGTAACAAGCAGTGACGAATATCGACAATTTTGGGAACAACTCAACCGTGGCGAATACCAACAAGGTGAATTTCAGCGCATTGACAAACAGGGTAATGAAGTTTGGTTACAGGCTGCGTACAACCCGATCCTCGATTTGGATGGCAAAGCCTTTAAAGTGGTTAAATTTGCTAGCGATATCACCGCACAAAAGCAACAGGCCGTTGAAAGCAAAAAAACTGCTGAAATTTCTAATGCCCTTAAGTTATGTAACGCCAATGTTATGCTGGCAGACAACGAGTTAACTATCGTTTACATGAATAACGGCATCGAAAAAATGCTCAAAGGTCGTGAACAAACCCTACGTCAAGACCTACCAGCGTTTAACGCCAGCACCTTAATAGGCACCAGTGCTGATATCTTCCATAAAAATGCGGCGCATCAACGAGATATCGTTAGTAAAACCGATACCACCTCAACTAGCCGCATTAAAGTCGCAGGTTTAACCTTCGACCTTACCCTCTCACCTTGGATGAATAACGAAGGTGAACGTCTCGGTACTGTGGTTGAATGGTATGATGTTACCGATGAACTCGCAGCACAAGAGACAGAACGCGCGGTAGCCGCCGCTAATTCCCGAGTCAAAGTTGCGCTGGATAAATGCCAAGCCAATGTGATGATGGCCGATAATGACTTAAACATTATCTATATGAATGCCTCCGTTGAGGCCATGATGCGCCGCAATGAGACCGAGTTGCGTACCGTGTTACCTACATTTTCCGCTGATAAACTGGTCGGCACTTGTGTCGATGACTTCCATGTCAACCCTGCGCATCAGCGGGCGATGATTAGCCAATTGACCTCATCTTACAACACTAAGCTAAAACTGGGCACGCTAACGTTTGAATTGATGGCAACGCCAATATTTGATGAAACCAATAATCGTCTGGGTACGGTGGTTGAATGGTCGGATATCACTGAACAACTGGCTACACAACTTGAAGAACGTCGCATTTCTGATGAAAACGCCCGTATCAAGCTAGCACTGGACAGTGTTGGTTCTAATACCATGATAGCCGATGCCGGTAACAACATCATCTACATGAATCAAGCTGTTCAAGACATGATGTCAACAGCAGAACGCGATATTCAGCAAGCCTTACCTAACTTTGATGCCGCCAACTTGATTGGACAATCGGTAGATAACTTCCATGCCAACCCGGCCCATCAGCAAGGGTTGTTGGCTCGATTAGAGAGCAGGTACACCACCGAAATTAACGTCGGTGTACGGACCTTTTCTTTGATTGCCAATCCGATTAAATCGGAAGAAGGCGAACGCATCGGGACTGTGGTTGAATGGGGTGATCGCACCGAAGAAGTCGCGATTGAAAAAGAAATCGCTGATTTGATTAGTGGCGCGGGTGCCGGAGATTTGAGCAACAGAATCGACGAAGCAGGCAAAAGCGGATTCTTCCTTAATCTTGCGGGCGGCTTAAACCAGCTGGTCGGCATAGCCGAAGGGGTGATTGACGAAACCGCCAGTATGCTTGATGCCATGGCGCATGGTAATTTAACCAACCGGATTGAGAGTGACTATGAAGGTGCCTATGACAAGTTGAAGACGGATGCCAATGGCACCGCCGAGAAACTGACCGAAATCATCGGCCGAATCAACAACTCATCTGCCGCGGTAGCCAGTGGTGCCGAAGAAATTGCCCAAGGCAACACCGACCTCAGTCAGCGCACCGAGGAGCAAGCATCGTCGCTAGAAGAAACCGCGTCGAGTATGGAACAAATGACTGCCACCGTGCGTCAGAATGCGGATAATGCCAAAGTCGCCAATGAGCTGGCGGCCGATGCCACCACCAAGGCGCAAAAAGGCGGAGAAGTGGTCAGACGCGCAGTGAACTCGATGGCCGAGATTAATGATTCGAGTAAGAAGATTGCCGATATCATCGGGGTTATTGATGAAATCGCCTTCCAAACCAACTTACTGGCACTAAATGCTGCGGTAGAAGCAGCACGAGCAGGCGAACAGGGCCGAGGTTTTGCGGTAGTTGCGGGTGAAGTGCGTAACTTAGCACAACGTTCAGCGGCGGCAGCGAAAGAAATCAAAGACTTGATTCGTGACAGTGTCTCTAAAGTGCAAGATGGTAGTCAGCTGGTGAATGAGTCTGGTGCGACCTTAAGCGAAATCGTTGATGCGATATCCAAAGTGACCACTATGATAGGTGAAATCAGTATTGCCTCTAACGAACAAAGTGAAGGTATAGAGCAGGTTAACAAAGCCATCACCCAGATGGATGAAATGACCCAGCAAAATGCCGCACTGGTAGAAGAAGCGTCAGCAGCAGGCGAAGCGATGGCGGACCAAGCCAGAGGTATGCGTCAAATCCTCGGTTTCTTCACTACCGAACAAGGCGGAGTACCAGCGGTGCAGTCAAGTCGACAGGTGGCACCAGCGCCAGCAGCTCGACGTCCGGCAGCAGTAGCCCCGCCAGCGCCGACCCAAGTGGCTTCTAGTGATGTCGACTTTGCTGATGATGATGAAGAATGGGAAGAGTTTTAAGCGGTAAAAAGACACCGCTTAAAACTTGAGTGTCTCTTCGAGACGAAAACGCAGGGGGGCAAGCCCCTCTGCGCGCCTAAAGAATAAAAATTGTAACTGTTTGAGTATGAAAATAACGCCGTTATGGTGTGAGAGATGAGTGCGCTGAACAGTTACAAAAACAGATAGAGGTCCTGCCATTGACGTCAGCCCCAAAAGAATTTCTGATGACCACAGAAGACTTTCATTACATTCGTGATGTGGTCTATGATACTTGTGGTATCGTCCTTGGTGATCATAAAAGAGAAATGGTTTATTCACGTATTGCCCGGCGGATCAGAGCCCTGAAACTCGACAATTGCGCGCAATACCTTGAACACCTGCAAAACCATAAAGAACAAGAGTTTTCCCACTTTATTAACGCTATCACCACCAACCTAACTTCCTTTTTTCGCGAAGACCACCATTTTGAATTCTTAACCGAAACCGCAGCCGATGTCTGCAAAAAATGGCATAAAGAAGACAAACGCATTCGCATCTGGTCAGCGGGCTGTTCTACCGGTGAAGAGCCCTACTCTATTGCCATGACCTTGGCAGACCTATTCAAGCGCCCAATGTGGGATTTAAAAATTCTCGCCACTGATTTAGATTCTAATGTACTCAATACTGCACAAAAAGGTATCTATACTAGTGAAAATGTATTGGATATCAATCGGGAAAGCGCTAAAAGTTGGTTTTTATTTGATAAAAACCATGAGAAGTGTAAGGTCAATGCACAATTACAGACCTATATTTCATTTAAGCGACTAAACTTATTATCAAAGTGGCCAATGAAAGGTCCATTTGATATTATCTTTTGTCGTAATGTGGTGATCTATTTTGATCAACCCACCAAAGACGCCCTATTCAAACGCTATGCAGATATGTTGCGTAGTGGCGGGTACCTCATATTAGGACACTCTGAAAGTATGAACTTGAAAACACAAACCCAGTTTAAATCATTGGGCAAGACCATCTATCAGAAGATTGGTTGAAGCATATGAATGATAATGACAACTTTTCACCGCCCTTGGCTGGTTTTGAAACCATTAAACGCTTTTGGGATAAACGTCGTGGCGTCATCATCGCCAAGATTTTACCTGGTGAGTTTTATGTATCCACTTCAAAAGAAGTGATATCAACGGTATTAGGTTCGTGTATTTCAGCCTGTATATGGGATGAAATGAATGGCGTTGGTGGCATGAACCACTTCTTATTGCCACAACGTCATAATGCTCACCCCGATGCGCAAGATGCCAGTTATACCGCCCGTTATGGTAACTGGGCGATGGAATATCTGGTCAATGAAGTGATCAAAAACGGCGGCACCCGCAACAATCTTAAAGCCAAAATTTTTGGCGGTGGTAAAATCATTAGTGCCATGACCAACGATGTTGGTGAGGGCAATGTTGATTTTGTGCTCGAATACCTTAAACTAGAAAACATTCCTATTTTAGCCAATGATACGGGTGGGCCTTGGCCACGAAAAGTGATGTTTGACCCACTCACTGGCAGAGCACAGATAAAGAAACTTCGTAGTATCCATAATGATACAGTTCAGCGTCGAGAACGGAAATACGTACACGATATTGATCAAAGTGAAACTGAAAGTAATATTGAGTTGTTTTAATGAAAAAGATTAAAGTATTAATCATTGATGATTCCGCGCTAATCCGCGGGTTGATCGCCGAAATTCTGTCGGCCTACAAGGATATTCAAGTCGTCGGCGCTGCCGAAGACCCTTATGAAGCCAGAGATCAAATCAAGCGACTCAATCCAGACGTGTTGACTTTAGATATTGAGATGCCGCGAATGAACGGCATTACTTTTTTGCGTAATATCATGCGCTTACGGCCCATGCCAGTGATTATGATATCGACATTAACCGAAGAAGGTGCACCAGCCACCCTAGAAGCATTAGAACTCGGCGCGATCGACTTTTTGGCCAAACCGAAAGTCAATGTCGCGCGTGAAATGTCAAAGTATGCCGACAGTTTGTATGAAAAAATAGTTACCGCGGCATCATCGACCCCTCGCCCCTTGCCAGACCCAGAAATAGAAGCCCAGTCTCACGTCAAAGTGCCCAGACCTGAAAACCTCAAATTCAACCCCTTACATCTGGTTGCCATCGGCGCTTCAACCGGTGGTACCGAAGCCATTAAAGAAGTGATCACCCGATTGCCTGAAAAATTCCCCCCGATAGTGATTGCCCAGCATATTCCGCCCATCTTTAGCTCTTCTTATGCGATGAGAATGGATTCGGTCTGTAAAATGAAAGTCTATGAAGCTGAGCACGATCAACCGATTGTAACGGGTTGCATTTACATTGCGCCAGGTAATGATCATCTGTCGGTGAAAAAAGTAAATGGTAAAATGTTTTGCCAGCTATCGCGTAGTGAACCGGTTAATCGACATCGCCCTTCGGTGGAGATATTGTTTAATTCGGTGGCTAAAGAAGTCGGCAAGAATGCCACTGGTATTTTATTGACTGGAATGGGCAATGATGGTGCACTGGGGTTGTTAAATATGCGCAACGCAGGCTGTCGTACTGTTTGTCAAGATCAACAAACCAGCGTCGTTTGGGGAATGCCCAAAGCTGCGGTGGATATGGAAGCTGCGGAGAAAATTGTGCCGTTGTTTAATATTGCCGATGTGGCGATGCGGTTGGCGATGAAGAAGTGATTTTTTAGGGGGATGTTGTAGGATAGGCTCTGTTCTTGTTAGACCAACCACAGAGATATTTTTTGGTGGTGATGCCGGGGGGTTATCGGTGTTATAAGAGCAGTGTTGTATTGATTTGTATGGGCTTTGTTCTTGTCATATCACCACAGAGACACGGAGGACACAGAGGACCACAGAGAAGAGCAAAAGCAAAAGCATTTTAAGATGTGTTATCCAAATCAATATGTAAGGCGTAAGCTTAAAGAACAGCGCCCTAACCCTCTGAATTAACGACAACTAGACAAATATTCACCCGCCCTAAAATGCTTTTCCTCTGTGTACCTCTGTGTCCTCTGTGTCTCTGTGGTGATGAGAAAGAACAGCGCCACTAAGCCTTTCAACCTGCAACAGCCCAGTAGCGGAGTATTGCACCCCGTTACCTAAATCCTGAAAAGCTCTTTGTGGTGACTATTCGCTACAGAAAATAACGGAGGAAGCAGGTATTCGCTTTTTTTACCCCTTCTACCATTCAAACTTTTCTACTGCCGCAGCATCATCAAGCGCATTCACCGCAACCTCAGCTTCATTACTCGCCTGACGAATCGCTTCACGGGCATTAAATACCTGCAACAAGGCATTTTCAGCTTGCTCCAAGGCATCCGACTGTTCTGTGCCACCTAACGCCGCACGAGATACCCGCTCTTCACCTCTTTGTAACTGCCATGCCAGCGCCATAATACGCTGAGCCGCCTCTAGCTTGATAGTGATAACCGCCGCCTTTTTCAACGCTTCAAGATTTGGACTGGTGTCTGGTTCTTGATAATCATTGATAAACTTGGTGATACTGGTCTTGGTCCAAGCTTTGCCCGTTTTCGGATGAATCTGCCAAAAGTTACCGTCGATGGCCATGCCTTTGTCAGCGAAATATTCAGGTTTCATAGTGTGTTTCCTAAAGAGAATTGTGGTAGAAAATATAAGTGCGATAAATCGTTACTTAACGGTTCAGGGTGATTAGGTTTTGCTTCAGACCAAGGCCTTAACTTAGCGAAAAGAGCTGCACGGAAAATAGGCGCATATAGGAGTTATGCAACTGTTTGAGTACACAAATAACGCCGTTATGATGCAAAAGATAA
>JBLGCB010000067.1:0-21849 GCA_047617105.1 Phenylobacterium sp.
TTAATGATGCGATGCATTTTCTCGACATTTTAACCGCTGCCGAAGGCCCTAATGATAAAGCGGATATCCATAACATTCGGGTGACCCATCGTAATCGCAAGACGGCAAAAGTAAGTCAGCTGGATTTGGGTCAGTATTTTGAGCGTGGTGATGAAAGTTTGTTACCCGCAGTGATGAGCGGGGATGTGATTTTTGTTCCCTCTAAAAATAAAATGTGGTTAAACGAAAGTAAAGACCAAACCGTTAGAGTACTGGGTGCGGTGAATAACCAGGGCCGTTATCGTTTTGATCAGTCGATGACCATTTTAGATTTATTGGCCCAAGCGGGTGGGCTGTCTCCCACTGCGTCGGCGTCTGATATTGTGGTGGTGAATGCGGCCTGTTGTGGTGATGGAACTAGGAAAGTGACTAATTTTGATCTCATGGATTTTTCTGACAGCGGTGATTTTAGCCAGCTGCCAGAGTTGCATAAAGGCGACACTGTGTATGTACTGCACCGAGAAGACAACACCTGGAATAAGGTCGTTGATGGAATTCAGGAAACCCTGAGTGTATTATCTATCTTGAAGATTGTCGGAGCTTAAACATGACTTTCCCTTATTTATATCAAGAAATTGACCGCATTTATGCCAAAACGATTGGCAGAGGGGTTCGAACGTTATCGGTGACCTCTAGCGTGCCAGAAGAAGGCACTACATCGGTGGTGTGTGCACTGGCGCAACGGGCTACAGCGGTAAACCTTAAGGTGTTGATTGTGGATTTGAATCTGCACAACCCGTTTGTCAGTGGCATGATTGATACCCATAATCAACGTGCATTGACCGCGAAGTCAGCCTCTGCTGCGGGCCAGAATGATGATACGGTCATCAATCATGATGATGGCTTGTCGGGTGAACATTCGCTTATTCAACGGGATAACCATCAAGACAGCGCTGAAGCACAAGCCCCTGCTGGCTGGAATAACGCCATTGATTTCCAATCGCAAGCGATTGATATTGAAGGAGGGCCGGGCATTAATATCATTCCGATCCCCAGTGATGATAATAATCAGGTGCGATTCAGAGAACACGCTATGCTCAACCAAATGATTAACTATTGGTTGGAGCATCATGATTGTATTATTTTTGATACTTCACCGTTATGTTTGGTTAACCAGAAAAATATTCCTGCCCAACATATTGCGACTTGCTGCGATGCAGCGGTACTTGTGGTAAAGTCTGGCAAAACACAGACCCATCAGCTGAAAGAGGCGATGGAGATATTACATACCGTCGAAGTCAACTTAGCCGGTACTGTGATGAATGATTTGTCGAACCCTTTATTAGGGGTTGAGTTAATTCGCCAATGCCAAAAACTTAAGGCGAAAATGCCCAGAGTCAGTCAGTGGTTGGTGAATAAAATAAAAAAACGCTCTTTTCTTTTCGCAGAATTTTAACAGGGAACTTAAAATGTATTATTGGCATATTGTGATTACTTTAACCCTTCTGAGTCTATTATTGATAGGTTTACGTCAGTTTAGCTTTTCGTTTAGCGGCGGATTTTTTGGTAAGGGAAGGGCTGAAAAACAGCCTAGTCGTGAAAAAGTGCCAGCTTTTGAGTTAATTGATAGTCAGGTGTTGGTCAAATTGGCTGTCGATGTGTCATTGGAATGTCTACCAATGTTGATAGATGCCTTTTTGGAAGAATTGACCACTCGGGCGACATCAGTTCAGACGGCATTGGTCGAAAATGATAGCAAAGCCTTGAGAATTGAGGTGCATTCGATTAAAAGTTGTTGTCGCACTTTTGGTGCTATTGGCTTGGGCACAAAAGCGGCAGAAATAGAGCAAATGATTGTTGATAAACCGCCTCATTTGGCGCAAGAAATTAATCAAATGCTCAAATTTATACCGGATGTCGAACAAGCATTTTTGGCTTATCGGGCAACTCTGCCAGAGGCGTAAACTTGGCTGTCATCCGACATGTTTAGCCTTTAAAGGGAAGGCTAAAAAACAAGGGTTTTAGCTGTGTTCAGTTTGGTTGCAAAGCAATGTTATATTACTTACAATGAAATGAATCCTTTCACACTGCGCGCTACAGGTGAATTGTCGGTAAAGATTATATCGAATATAATTATATAGGTACATCCTTGAGTCAAAGCAGCCCCAATAACAAAAACCCCCGAGTATTGTTGATCGAAGACAGTACGTCACAAGCACTGATCTATCTCAATTACCTGAAAAAATCTGGTTATGAAGCCAGCCACGTCGCTACTGGCGGTGCTGGTTTGATGCATATCAAAGAGAACACGCCGGAACTGGTATTGCTCGATTTAGAGCTGCCCGATATTCCTGGTATGTCGATTTTAAAATACATCACCGACAATCAATTACCCAGCACAGTGATCATCATCACAGGTCATGGCACCATTAATGTTGCTGTCGAAGCAATGCAAACGGGCGCCTTCGATTTTTTGACCAAACCTTTCGATGCTCGACGTTTTAACACCACCGTTAAAAATGCCTTAGCACTGCACAATATTAATCAAAATGCGATGCCGCTTAAGGTTGATCTTAACCGTAAGCAATATCAGGGTTTTATTGGTGGCTCTGATGCGATGCAACAGGTTTATCAGATGATTGATAATGTGGCGGTCAGTAAAGCCAGTATTTTCATTTGTGGTGAAAGTGGTACGGGAAAAGAATTGTGCGCTGAGGCGGTGCACCAAAAAAGTGCCAGATCAGATCAGCCGTTTATGGCGTTAAACTGTGCTTCTATCCCCAAAGAATTAATGGAGAGCGAATTTTTTGGTCATGTGAAAGGCGCATTTACTGGCGCTCACACTGAAAGGGTGGGCGCAGTTGAACAGGCCGATGGCGGCACTTTGTTTTTGGATGAGATTTGTGAAATGGATCTCGAATTGCAAAGCAAATTGCTGCGTTTTATTCAGACCGGGGTATATCGTAAAGTTGGTAGTAGCCAAGAACGCCAAGTCGATATTCGTTTTGTTTGCGCCACCAATCGCAGCCCGCTTGAAGAAGTAGCCAAAGGCAATTTCAGAGAAGATTTGTATTATCGCCTGCATGTTATTCCCCTTAACCTACCGCCTTTAAGAGACCGTGCGCTTGATGTGATATTAATCGCCAATCATTTACTGAAAATATACGCTGGTGAAGAAAATAAAATCATTCAGGGTTTTTCGTCAGAAGCAGAAGATATTTTGCTGTCTTATCAATGGCCTGGCAACGTTCGTCAGATGCAAAATATCATTCGATTAATTGCGGTATTGAACAATGTCGAATGGATCACACCTGAATTATTGCCTGCTCCGCTGAACACAGTGCAAGTGGATGATAAGGTGGCCACCTTACGTAGCCAAGGTAATAAAATTCCTCAATCAGCGGATAGAAGTGCTGAGCAGGTGTTGGCAAAAGGTTTGGCGCAGCGAAGCCTAGAACTTGCCGAAACCGAACAAACAGCCACAGCACAACCCAGTGCTGAACCCGCGCTTAAAAGCGATATTGGTGGTTTTGAATCAAAGGCTGCCATTGAACCTTTTGGGGTATATGAGCGCAAAATTATCGAAGCCGCGATTTCAAGCTGTGATGGCAATGTGCCCGAAGCCGCAGCCCAGTTGGCGTTAAGTCCTTCGACCTTGTATCGTAAAATTCAGAGTTGGAAATCTGAGAAGTAGGGTGCGCACTGCACTCGGCTGTGTCAAAAGTCTCCAAGAGTACCGTGAATCATGGAATATGCTCGAAAAAGGTTTGTTTATGGCTGCAAGGTCACGCGTGGGCACAAACACTGTTGTGCTCCTGCACAGTGCCTTCCCTCACATCCGTGTGAGTGAAAAAGCGTGACCACCCTACGTCATTTCATCGCTGGTTTGGAGCCAAGTTCTCGGGTGTGGTGTTCAATCTGCCATTGCTCTTGTTCAATCATTTTCTGATTTGAGCTTACCACTGAGCCAGAGATAAGACTGTTTCTGAACATCCTTAGGCTTTGCGGTTTGGTACTGGCCCTGTGTATGCCTGCTTCAAGCAAACGATTTTGCAAATAATCGAGTAATATCGTTTGACCCTCCTCACCAAATAACTCAAAAACCTCAAGACACCAAACACGCCGAGCTTGTTTCATTAGTTTATATTTTTGATTAAATAATGTCATCGCGGTGCTTAAACTGAGAGACTCATCACCTTTATATTGGTTGACCAACTGCTTAAACCAGGGTTTTAGCACGGTTAATTCTGCCATCTCCCGTGGATGTTTAATTAAATGCAGTTTTAAGCGCTGGATATTATGTGATGAAAACCCCAATGTGGATAATGCGTCGATATTGTCTGGCGATAAGTGAGTGAAAATCATCTTCGACAACTTTTCGGCGGTTGCCCATAGCGGGTGTTTTTGCAAGTTTATATCATAGTGGGTTTGATGCCCGGGGGTCATGCCAAATTCTTTAAAGTCCTCAAAGTTGTACTCTTCATCTAGGGCCAAAATCAATAGATCATCTATCTCATTATACCTAGTTTGTCGTTGCTCATCTTTAAAGGCAGCAAGGCTCAACTGACCATCAATGTTCATATCGTCTTTATTGTTAAGGAATTGCTTTAACCAGGCATGTAATTGTGGCAATTGCACAAACAAGTCAGCTTGTTCGCTGTTTACATCGAATATTGGACTGTTGCTGATGATGGGCTCTTCAACCACGTTAATAACGACATTGAATTCTATACTGCTGGTGAGTGGTATTTTATGGGCATACTTTAAATTGAAGGTTCCCATATTTGTTTCATAATTGTAGGGGTCTGTATTTATTTCCATACCCAAATAATCAAAGCTGACCGTTGTATAATGATGAAGCTGGCAAGTATGTATGCCATTTTCTTTCCGATGAAGATCATAGATACCTTTGATTTTTTTATAGGATTCGGTGATGGGGTGTTTGGCTTCTGCGGTGCCGCTTTGATTGTTCCTTGCTGAGCCTTTGGGATTGTTGGTGCAGGTGGTTTCATATCCTAGGCTGGTATAAAGCCCGCTATAGTCTGAAGCGGTGACTCTGTGGCCAATATCAATGTCAATGGCCGAATTGATTTTAATCTCTGGTAGCACCTTGATAGCGGGCATCAGCGAGGTGATGGTGATTTCAGCTATTGCGTGATCCATCAACAAGCACAAAGGTAATAAACATAACTTGATATTCTTAATATTCATTGTGCGGTTTCCTTCTCTTTTGCTGCTCTGGCTGCTGCTGCATTGTCATGAAATGCTCGAGCACCTTCAATTGATTTGATTTTTTGTTGCATATCATCGACCAGTATTCCAGAAACAAAGCGGTTGCCAAGGTCTGTAAGGGTGGCTTGTGTGAGTGGTGCTTTAGCGATGACTTTGTGCCCTAAACGGCTTTGTAAATAGTCTAATAATATCTGTTGTTTGGCCAAATCAAATAGTGCAAATACCCCGAGTAGCCAATCATGTTGTGCGCTAAAACGAATGATATTGCGCTGATCTAACAGCGTCATTGCTTGACTGAGACTTAACGTTTTTAAGTCTTGGTTGTGTTGCAGCGTTTTTAGGATAGTAAGCTGTCTTTGGTTATTTTGCTGGGGAGGTATTTGTGCCTGTTGCATTTTGTGTTGAAAAAAATCGCTCTGAGCTTGGATGACTGCCACATCTTCTGGCTGTTCAGTGAGATGGCTTTGCAGTCGCTGAATATCTTGTTCGTTAAACCCGCCTTGTTGCAATTTGAAAATGGCGACCCGTGATAGTTTATCATCTAAAGCCAATGATAAATCGGTCGGCGCTGCCCATTGTGGATGTTTATGCAGGTTGATTTGGTAATGACCATCTGGTCGGTGGAAAATGCCAAAAACATCAAGTTTTTTCAGATTGTGATCTTCATCAATGGCCAGACCTAAAACCTTATTGGTGAGGTAAAACTGTTTTTGCCGGGGTTTATCGTTTAATAAAGCGAGGGTTAATTTGGCTTCGGCTGTAATAACACCCTTATTATTAAAATGTTGGTCGAGTAATGAATGCAGCTTGCTTATTTGGCTGCGCCGTTCGTGTTGCACCGTTTGCATGGGGGTTGTCTGTGCAACGGTGAGAATAGTGAATAGCGCTGTGCATGACAGGCACAGCAACAATATTGTGTTACGAATTGGTTTTTTCACGAGTGTTTCCTTTTCCTTTTGATTAAGCGCGCGTCGTAGAGACCGTGTTGCAGAATGTCCTTTCTATACCGTTACTTTTATATTGTTGGTCACCCGAATGTTATTACTTAGCTTTGGGGGACTGTAAAAAAGTGTAGTCAGTCATTTTCAATAGTGGCAAGAAAATAAAAATTATTTATTTGGGCTGTACTCGCTTGACAAAATGTTCAGTTCGACCAGGTTATCGGGTATTTTTGTTAACCCATTGAATTAATTATTAATGCTGGTTATTTGCTCACTACAAGCTTATACAGGTAAAATGATAAAGCGATATGGTATTGAAATATGAAAATCAATTATTATACGTTAGTACATACGTTGTTGGATGCATTATGGGATTAGCCCTGTCTGCTGAAGGTGAGGTGAAACATCCTTGTTTCGCCACATTTGGTTAATCCGCCAGCCTGAAAAAGACATCAAACATTTTATACTTTTTGTTGTCGGTGGCATTGTCATTGATCACCCAACTCCAAAAAGGAATGCGATTACCATTGCGGTCATAACGGTTATTAACTTTGGCCATGGTGCTCAGATGGGTGAGGCCATGATCGGCCACGCTTTGCATCTCATCCGGGGTTGAAATACCGTCGGCATTAACATCTGTCCATAAGCTTAATGAGGGCCAGATTTCATCTTGTTCAGAGATATAGCCGTCGTCATTGCCGCCTAAGAGGGGTTTATCATACTGCTCCAGCGCGATAAAACCGTTGCTCGCCAAAGCATCGTCCTCAAGCTTCATCCGGGTGCCATTGCCGAACAATTCTCGGCCATCGGTGACCACGCCGTCCTCGTCAAGGTCGATGGCTAAAAAGGCATCGTTTTCACCCGCCTTAACCCATTGCAATTCGACCGGTTCGCCAGAGCCGAGAATGTCAAAAGACACGATATGCCTGGAGGATCCCAAGTGCAAACCATCTTGACCGAGGTCGATGATAAGCGGGCTCTCCCTGTCGCCACACAAGGGCGGGAAAGCATAAGCTGAGATAGTGCATAACAGGGTGAGCAGTAGGGTGCTGATGGTGATGAGAAGTGATTTCATTTTGGATCTCCTGTTATTTGACAAGAGGCTACTTGGCCGCGGGGTGGTCTAATCATTGTGAAAGGGTGGTTATTATCCCTTCCTAAGCTGGTTGGACCGGGAGTTTCCGAAACAGTAAAGACAATCGCTATCAAATGAAATAATCCTTGGACAGACCAGCTTAAGAGGCGCTCTACGCCAATGGCTTCTGTTCTATATGCAATATTGCATCCATGGTTGCCAGCATTCCATTTATCAAACTCATTAATATGTTCCGTGCCTGTTACTTTATGAAGGGCGATGTTGCTATCATATTTTTGTTTGCTTACGAGTCCATATTTGTTGGTACTACCTGGACAAATGACTGAATAACCCAATGTCATATAGAGACCACCAGCAACGTCATTGGTTGCCGTGAATGAAAGCTCAACCTTAACTGATTTTGTTGGCTCCCCGTCTGTTGGTTGTTTAGTGGATTTTATTTGTTCTGTTTTTGCCTGATGTATATCTATCGTTACACCCGGAAAAGCCGGATACGAAAATAGAAGAATTAAGAAGTAAAGAATTCTCATTTTATAATCCCCTTTTTTTGGCTATGCAATGAAGCTTGGATGTTTTTCAGCGCTTGTCCTGTTATTATATCGTTTGCAAAATTGATGAGGCTATATTCAGTTCTTGGGTATTTCATGAGGATTTTAATATTGAGTTGGTCTTGTAAATAAGACAACAGAATCCGCTGTTTGCGTTTGCCAAATAAATTAAATATCGCAAATAGCCAATCACGCTGTGTTTCGTACTGAACTTGATTACGTTGGGTTAACATTTTAGAAGATTCCGCCAGGCTGACGGGGACAATTGAATAGTTGCGACTGAGTTTTTGTGTTTGCTGTTTGATGAAACGGGTTTGAGCCTCCAGAATTTCAATATTATTTGGGTGTTGATTCAAGTAAGTGTCCAGTCGACTAATATCATCGGATGTAAACCCTAGCTTTTTTAATTCAATCGCTGAACTTTCTGACAACCCCTGAGTCGAGTCTATGTAAAAGCTCGAAGGAATGGCCCACATTGGGTTGTCTTTCAAGTTTATTTCATAACGGCCTTCTTTTACTCGTGTAACCCCAAATTCCTCAAGGTCACCTAGGCTATAATCTTCATCAATAGCCAAAGCCAAAACTCTGTCAATCTGATACAGCCGATCCTGCCTAGTTTTATCTTTAAAAGCAGCCAAACTCAAGCTGCCATCCGGGGTAAGTGCGCCTTTTTCGTTAAAGTGTTGATAAAGCATCGAATGCAGGTCGGGTATTTGACTGCGCTTCTCGCTTTGTAAGTTTTTCATTTCATCGCTTTGTGCTGATAGTTGTGTCGAGATCGACAAACACAACAGCACAGGCAACGCCTGTATCAATTTTTTCATTGTTAGTGTCCTTAGTGCAAGTTAGTTTGCTTATTAGTGCAAGATTAGATTGCTTCTTTGTTCGCAGACGTTCCTTTCTATACTGTGGCTACAACGCCCAATGGGTCTATGCGACTCAATTGGGTAATAGACAGTGTAGTTAGCAATCTGAGAATAAAACAAGGAGAATGTCAGATATTTATTTTCGAGCATTTGGCTTGACAAAATAACGAAACAAGACAGGTTTGGTTGTTTGATTTATAAGCTATTGAATCACCTGGAATTATTATTTTATCAGTGATGGGAGGTCGCAAAGTGCGAATGATAACTTTTCCTGTGAGAAGGGGTTGTTGATAGCTGCAAGGTCACGCGTGGGCACAGAAAGCGTGACCACCCTACGTTAGAGTAACCCTACAACTATTGTTGGTTTTGCAAATTGCGAACCTACTTTAACGCAACAATACCTTCCCCAGCACCTTCTAATCTCCTTTCAAGCCCTGCATATTCACCAAATGGCAATGCTGAAGGGTGTTTTTGAGCAGCTTATTCTAAGATGGCCCGTAAGTTGCTTAGGAACTGATACTTAATCAATAAATAGGTTTCTAAAGCCCGCTGATGGGCTTTATGAGTTAAGTTCTGGTTGCTTGGCTTTGGTCGGATACCAGCGGGAATCGCAGTGGAGATATTATTTTGAAGTGTTCTGTATTTAAATTAACCAAAGAAAGTGCTTATCCAGATGTTGATGATTCAGACTTTGTCATGCTGGATACCTTGGTCAAGACATTAAAGCACATGCCCATACTCGCGGCATACATGGGGTGGGGCAACATTCCGCGACAGCTATTAAGAAGCCTGTTTCCTAACCGGTATTTCTACTTCCTTAAAAAAGATGGAAAGATCATCACTTGCGGGCAATTGAGTACTGGTTTTTGTAACTACTATTCTGTTGATACTAGTGATGTGGTCATCGGGTCTATATGGACAGATCCGAACTTCCGCAAGCAGGGCTTGGCATCAAGAAGCATCCAGGCAGCGATTAATTATATGGTTATCGAGGGATGGTCTGTATTTTATATAGACACCCAAGAAACCAATACTGGGATGCTTAAATCGATAGCCAAAATTGGCTTTGGTCAACCCGTTGAATTTTTTAACACCTAATTGGAAAGTGTAATGCAACTGAAAAAACTGTTTTCTGACTTATCTGGCGCTTTAAAAGCACCCAAATTAAACGTCGACTTAGGCCGAACTAGTGTCCAAAAAAATGACCCTTATTTTCTTGACGTTGTTAATGACTTTTATCAATCAGCAACAAAGCGACACCCAAAATTGCCAGTGATACCGTCGTTGAAATATGGCATCGCCTTATTACAACTACCGGAGACGCCGGAAGAATACCTTAAAATGCTGGAAAGTTCTGCCCGTAGAAATATTAAAAAATCCAAACGTAATGGTTATACATTCCAACGTATTAATTATAACGATTACCTCGAAGATATCAGTGAAATTCACGGTTCAACGGCAGTACGCCAAGGCGAGATGGACCCAGAGTTTATGAACCAGAAGCTGAAGCCTATTACTAACCCTGTATCATTAGATGACCATCATGATTACGCGTATTTTGGGGTGGTAAAAGACGGCAAGGTTGTGGCCTACGCAGGCTGCATGATCGCTGGAGAAATGTTACTGCTGCAAACCATATTTGGTCATGACAAATATAAATCAGATGCGGTCGTGCCTAATTTAATTGCTGGTATCGCTGAATATAAATATTCTCATTACCCACATGTTAAACATTATGTCTATGACAAATATTATGGTGCGAGTGAAAACCTACGCCGCTTTAAGAAGAAATTCCGCTTCGAACCGCATACGGTTAGCTGGCAGTTTTAATTCATAGAGTTTTTAAAAACTTAGTTCACTTTTCACATTTCAAGCCGATGAGTTTCTTCTCTCATCGGCTTGAGTCGTTATGGCTAAAGCTAAAACTCTGCCAATCTGATATAACCAATCCTACCTTTTGTGTAACAGTTCAGTGTGATCGTTGATTTTGCGATGGCGGGATGGGGATGGTTCGACATGTGGCTTAAATGTGAGTTGGTTGAGGGGGTTACCTTTGGCTGGTGCGTTACGCGTGGGCATGAAAAGCGTGCCCACCCTACGTTACCTTTGTGTTTAACTCTTTTGCTCTGGCGGGGTTACGCGCTTTGCAGACGATACTTGGCTTCAATGCCCGGTACCAACGCAGCGGTAGAATAGTCTTGATAGATTTTCTGGCGTACATTCTTGGCCAGCAAACCCCGGTCCACGGCTGATAAGGTATACCAGTCATGTAGGGCTTGTTTGAGGCTGTTTATGTCATCAGGTTTGGCCAGCCAACCCAGTGATGGATCGCAGATTAAGTCGCCAATGCCACCGATATCAAAAGAAACCACCGGAATACCCCGTGCCATGGCTTCGAGCGCCACATAAGGTAAACCTTCGTAACGAGAAGAGATGCACAACACATCGACGTCACACCAATGTTCTTTCATATCAACATGGCCTTTAAATTTAACCAAAGGGTCAAATGAGGTGGTCAGTTGTTCGCGTTCAGGACCATCTCCATACATCACAAATTCAAGCGCTCGGTTATCATCGGTTGATTTGTCGCTAAACCACATTGCGGCCAATTGACAAAAACGATCAGGACCTTTTTCAACGCTGAGTCTGCCGACAAAAGCGACCTGTAGTGGTTTGGTGGAAGGTGTTGTATGAAGGGTATCTTGTCGGTTTTGCTCAGCTTCATCTTCACTTTCATCTTCACTATGAGCTTTAACCTCGACAAAATTGGGGATCATCTCAGTGGTTGCGGGCAATCGTGCTTTAATGGGTTCGCTGACCGCGATGCATTGCGCCAAACCAGCGGTCATTTGATCTAGGTAACTATAAAACCTGAGTTTACCGCTGCCCAAATCACCAGAGTGATAAGTTGATATTACTCGAATGCCGAGTAATTTTGAAAATACTCTACCGAGAATACCTGCCTTATAACCGTGGGTATGCAAAATACTGTTATTACGTTGTTGGCGTAATGCCTGCCAGTAACCTTTCACCGAACCGGCGAAACTATAGTCAATACCATTGTCCGACAATGCTTGATATAAGCAATTGCCCGGATAGGCTTTAATAAATAATACTTCCAGCTCATAACCTCTTTTTACCAGGTCTGTAGCGAGTGTGAGCACATGGGTTTCAATACCACCGAGTTGGGCGCTGTCGAGTGTTAATACTATTTTGTCCATGATGCCTCCATTTAGGCTGGTTTTTGGCGATTTGAGCGCGTTTTGCAAATTGCAAATCGAAGATGGCACTTAATTTGCTGTATGACAGCTTATACGCATTTGTCGTGCCACAATTTCAGTGTCATATTGCATCGCTACTAACTGAGAAGCTTTAAATGAAAAAACCGTTTACCATGCCTTTTACCCTGCATCAGTCTGTTTATTTTGCGCTGGGTATCGTGATTATGAAATCAGTTTCCTTATTGATGTTACCCATAGTGACCCGCTATTTATCGCCGACCCAATTTGGTCACTTGGAGTTATTGCTGAGTATTTCTGACTTTGCCACCATTTTAACCGGATTTGCGCTAGTGGACGTGTTGTATCGTTTTGCCGGGGTGAGTACCAATGAGGAGGAGGAAAAGAAAATTGGCGCGACTACTTTTAGCCTTGCATTGATCATTTGTGCGGTGAGTTTGGTGTTGGGGATGATATTGGCCCCCATTGGTTTGCCTTATTTAGGTGAAGGTATTGCTTTATTCGATTTGCAATTGGTAGCGTTGATTATTTCTGTTGAAGCTTGTTTGTTGGTGCCTTTAGCTTGGATGAAAATGCGCAATAATGCTTTTAGCTTTTTTATCTTAACCACCGGCAAAGCCATTTGCCAAGCGGTAGTGATTTGGCAATCATTGGTGATGGGTTTAGGTATTACCGCCATTCTAATCGGTAGTTTGGTCTCTTCTGTATTGTTGGTGGCGGTACTGGCACGAATACAGTGGCGTGAAACGGGTTTTAGTCTTGATACCAAGCGGCTGCCGGATATGTTTTTATATTGCATTCCCTTGGTGATTAGCGGTGTGGCGACCTATGCGATAGTCAGTGGTGACCGTTGGGCGATTGCCATGGTGTCTACAGCCGAAGAATTGGGGCTTTATGCCTTAGGCAAAAAGTTGGCTTTGGTATCGGTGTTGCTGATGCAGCCTTTTATCTTGTGGTGGTTGCCAAGACGTATTAAGCAATTGCAAGAAGACAATGGTCGCGACAGTGTTGCCCATACCACTTCATTAGGCATTGCGTTGATTATTGGTTTTGCCACCATGATTTGTATCGGCAGTCCCATCATGATTGACCTTTTTATTGACCACCGTTATACCACGGCGATGGATTATGTGCCGGCTGTTGCGTTATTATATGCGGTCAAACAAATCGCCGAATTGGCCAACTTGGGCTGTTATATTGGTAAAACCACCTGGAGTGTGATGAGTATTGACCTAGGCACTGCGGCGATTTCGATTATTTGCTTAGTGCTGTTAAGCAAGCCTTTTGGTGTGGCTGGGGTGCTTGGGGCTTTGCTGATTGCTCAATGTACGAGGCTGGTGTTTTTCTATGTGTTAAGCCAGCGCGTGTTGTATCTTAACTATGCCAAAGGACATTTGTTTGTGTTTGGCCTGTTAGGTTGTGGTTTGACCTTTATGTCGTTGCAAATTGAGACTGTACTGCATCATTTTATAATGGTAGTGTTTGCAACCCTTATTTTAGTCGGTTATTTGCATTTTAGTGGGTTGTTATCTTTGAATCGTTTATTAAAAAAACAGAACGCCGCATCAACTTTAAACCCGGATGGAGTGTAAATCCGATTAAATGAGTTACTTGCCTGTCACATTGTATTGTTTGGTGGTTGGCCTCGCTTGGATTTTTATCCCTCATCCTCTGGTGGTGGTAGCAGCGGGGCTGGCACCATTGGTGGTGATCAACGTGGTCAATTACCCGTATGTGGTGTGCTTAGCGTTTATTATTTTTTCTTTCTTCAGAATCCACGAAGTATTTCCCTTTCTTAATCCCCTTAAACTGCCAAGCCTATTGGCGCTAGGCTCTTTGGCGGTATTGGGTTATCACCTATTTATTGTTAAAAACATTAAGGTTTATTGGAGCAAAGAACTTAACTGGTTTGCGGCGTTTTTTGGCTTGGTGGTAATTGGCATTCCTTTTGCGACCTATAAACCGGGGGCCATTGCTTATTTTATTGGTATTTATAGCAAAATTGGCATTATGGCATTGGCCATTGTTTGGCTGAGTCGGTCGCCCAAAGATTTTTTGTTGGCCACCCGGTTGTTCACTATCAGTGGTATTGTGGTTGCCTCAAAAGCGATGTCGAATAAAGCCGCTGGTATTGGTTTAGTTGAAGGCACACGAGTGACCATTGGCAGAGACATTGACTCGGTGCTGGGGGACCCTAATGATTTGTCGTTGGTGCTGTTATTTCCCGCCAGTTTTGCCATGAGTCTGATATTTGCCAAAGGGCTGAGTAAGCTCGATAGGTTAATGGGGTTAATTGGTTTTGGCACTATGGTGGCAGGTATTATTGCGACCCAGAGCCGTGGCGGTTTGTTGGGCATTTTAACCATATCTGGCTTTTTTGCTTGGCATAAGGTCAAATCTAAAATGGTGTTAATCGGTGGTGCTGCCGTGCTGGTACCAATACTGCTTGTCGCTGCCGGTATTTCCGACCGTTCGTCAGGCGGAGCGGCAGAAGACGGTATTGATGAATCGGCGATGGGCAGGTTATATGCCTGGGAAGCCGCTTTTAATATGGCGGTGGCAAATCCACTCACCGGGGTTGGGCTGGATAACTTTTTGGGCAATTACTTTTTTTATAGCCCTCACTGGGATGGCATGAACCATGCCGTACACAGCACCTGGTTAGGTGTTTTGGCCGAAAGTGGCTTTTTGGGTTTAGCGGTTTTTCTGACGCTGTTGGCGAGTCTGGTGCGTGGTTTGTTAAAATCGCTCAAAAAAATCAGTATAATCCAAGCATTCGATAGCACTGCGGGGCAAGCGGCTGATTCTGTGCCTTTGCAACCGATGTTGCCTGCGCTGCCTGATATCGTGCAACCTTACCTGTTTGGTTTGATGGCTGGGTTGGCGAGCTTTTGTGTCACCGGTTCTTTTCTAACCCAGGGTTACACTTGGCCTTTTTATATTTTGATGGCACTAAGTGTATCCTTGATGAAATATGTCGATAGCCAGTGTGAAGCGCGCGGGATTAAAATCTAAAGTAACTATTCTGCGCACTCATCTTTAGCACCATAACGGCGTTATTTTCGTACTCAAACAGTTACATATCATTATATGCGCCTATTTTCCGTGCGACTCTTTCTGTCAAGTTAGGGCCTTGTTCTGAAGCAAAATCTAAGCACGCTGAACTGTTACTATCTAAAACGGATTAATGGTATACCCTTCATTTTGCAAAACCGCATGGGCGGTCATCGCTGACAGGGCCATTTTCACCCCGCTATGCAGCTGATTGTTGTCAATCTTATAATAAGCGGCAGATTGCCCACACAGATAAATCTGAATATTTTGCTTAAGTAAGGCGTCGAGCAAGGCGCTATTGGGGTTTTTACGGCCAAATTTTTGTTGGTAGGCGGTATCACTCATTAAATCAAAACCCGCCTTACCATGCACTACCACAGCCAGTTGAACATTGGCCGCTGGCATACCATTGGCGACCATCATATTAAGAAAGCGGGCAGGTGAGTTAAATCCGCGATTGATACCGTCTTTGCTGCCCTGTTCGCTGATATCAAACGCCACTTTAAATACCATCGACTTATCTATTCTTAAATCTTGCTTCACCGGGGCATGTTTGCCATAAGCTTTGATTTGCGGACCGCCATTAAATGGCGAAGCTTCTGTGGTATTGATGGAGATAAGGGGGATGCATAAGGCGAATAAGGTGATGGAGCGTTTGGTCATGGTGTTGGTCCTTGGTTATTGATTGAAAACCGCGCGATATTTATATCTCAAGGCTGAAACAAAGGGTTTGTTTTGTGCATTGATGATTTCAATGATTTTGGCTTTACGTTTTTCGATGTTTTTAATTTTACCTAAGTGAGTTTGAAAGGCTCGTAGCGCATGTTTTCTCGCCCCAGCTAACCCCGCAGTGTTTAGCCGCAATATGTCTATGGCATATTGCGATTTTTGTGGCGCAAAGTCTGAGCTATTAATGGTGAAGTCATCGAAGTCATAGACAAAATAGGCGCTGATATCTGGTGTTTGGGTGGGGTCTAAAAAACGGGTTTCATCATAATGATTGTCTTTTTTATGGCCGCAGCTAGAAGGTCGCTTATCGTTTGGAGGGTTGTCTGCTGGATTGTGCAGGGTGCCCTGGCAAGACACCGCCAAATTATGATAATCAAACATCAACTGCGGATACTTGTCTTGTGCTTTGGGTTTGATATGTTCAAGGTGTGAATTGTCTAGACTCACCGTTGCCTCACAATAAACGCACAAGGCATTTTGCTCATGCTCGATGATATGGGTTTTTAGTCTTCGTTTATGTTTGTACTCATCCCAACTGCTAAGGTCTTTGGTGTCATCGGTAAAAAAGGGCGGAATGGCTGTTTTTTCAATATAACGCATTACATCAAATCCAGGTCAAAACGGATATCTTGAAAGAACGCAGAATCTTCGCTTTCATGTTGCAAAATTTGATCTTTTAAGGCTTTGGCTTCATCGCTGCCAACTTGGCCATTATCAATGAATTTACGATATTGTTTATGCAGTTGCTTTAACGCTTCTGGAAAATCAGGTGCGCCCATCACTTCGGTGACGGTGCCATTGATATCTCGATCTGTTGGTGGCTTTTGTAAGCGGATAACGCTGGTTTTGTTGTTGGTATTGTCGAGTTTGATGATATTTTTATAATAGCTGGCACTTAAGATTTGTGGCGAGTGGGTGGCCAATAAAAATTGGCTGTTGGCCGACCATTCGGTTAAATCTTTGCTGATTTGATACTGCCATTTAGGGTGCAGGGCAATATCAATTTCATCCATTAATACAATGGCATCTTCGCCGACAATGTATTTTAACCAGATGTAAATGCTGAGTTTTTTCAGTTCGCCATGGCTTAAGTCTTCGGGTTTTAAGATTTTACCTGAGTCTTTTAACGAGAATATCACGCTTTTAAGTGACTCATCTGCGGCGATTTCTTTACCTTCAAGGAAGTTGTTGAGTTCAGCGGCAAGCTCATCATAGTGGGTGCCGTATTGTTTGGTTTTTATTTTGACCTTGAGGTCTTTTTCAAAAGCTTGGTTAAAGGCAGTTAAAATCAAGTCTGCGGCGGCAAAATCATAAGTGCTGAAATTAGGTATTTGTTGTTTCGCTTCAATAACGCTTGAGTCATAAGATTGGGAAGTCGAGTCCTTATCTGTAAAACTGTTGAAGATTTTTTGTTTATCGGACTGTGCAAGAAAGAGGAAAATCTGTGAACCGGGGGCGGCTAGGTAGATTTTCTGTGTTAGTTCAATCAATTGGTCGTCAGGAATTTGGGTCTGTAGTAGTAAAACACTTTGTTCGTTGCAAAGATGAGTTATATAGCTGAGATTTTGGCTGTTAAGTTGATTCTTCAATTTTGCCGCTGAGCTTTGTAATGAGGCATGTCTTGCCTTTATCTCTTGGCCGATGTGACAGGGGTTTTCAGCATTGTCATAAATAGCGTTTACTAATTCACTGTAGTCCCTTATATTGACGCTTTCTTGAGCTCGCCTTAGTAGTATTTTTTCATCATCGTTGCTTATAAAAGAGCTTGCCCACTCTAAACCCTTTGATAATTGGGTAGTTACATTAAGGCTTTTATTTACGTCATCTCTAAAATGAAAAAATGCATTTCGGTGGTTTTGATTAGGGGGTTCTACTGCGAGTTGACGTTGTGCTCTTTCAAAATTAGGAAATAAATCAAAATTGCCGAATACACTATCAACTGGCTCAAGCCAAAACTTCAACTCATAATCAACACCATCACTCTCAACAATAAAGCTGGCCAACGGACTTTCTGCTGTTACAACCTCAATATCCGCCAGCAAGTTTTGCAAATAAACCTTTTTATCCTCATCCATAAAACAATGCAACAAGGTAAAAACAAATTGCAGCAGGGTGCTTTTGCCGCCACCATTATTGCTGGCCACCGGAAAAATCGGCGGAAAATCGTTTTTTTCGAGATTGATAATAACATTCTCAAAGTTTCTGAACTTGGCAATTTCAATCTTCTTTAAACGCATGGTGAGCTTCTTGTTAGGTTGAGTTTTTTGCAATGGAAACGTATTTAAATAACATCCGAGTTTGCGAAGGAAGGCCGGGATCATGGCATATGCCTGTGAGAAGGGCTTGCCTATGGCTGCAAGGTCACGCGTGGGCATGAAAAACGTGCCCACCCTACGGAATGCCATCGCAATTTTCGGCTTTCGATCTCAAATCATTGTAAACGTTAATCCCTTTAAGTCTATTATTTTGTCGGTTGCCCTGAATTTCTCTAGCAAAAGCTGATGTGCTGTACACGGTGATGATGGGTTTCGCCTCCGGCTCTACCGCATCCTACGGTAATCGGAAAATATAAATCCACCGATTGTAAATCCATCGTTGTTGTTATGTTAGTGATGTTCGGCTGTCCTGTGTCTGTGTTATGAACTATGCTTGAATTACCTCTGTTTAAGTTGAACATTATTCTCACATGCGTTTTGTACTTTTTTTATCGCTATTGTTGTTGTCGTTTTATAGTGCGTCGGCTTTTGCAGCACCAGCACCAGCGCTGCATTTATCGGCAGATATAGACCAATATAATCTTGGTTTACATGCGGATGTGCTGGAAGATGTTTCAGGGCAATTGTCCATTTCCCAGGTCAGTTCTGGCCAATATGACAGTCAGTGGCAACAAAATAAGCAACAAACCCCCAATTTTGGTTTATCTCATAGCGTGTATTGGTTACGGGTGAACCTAACCTCTGATTTGCCGAACAATAAAACCTGGTGGTTTGAAGTCGGCTTTTCCAATCATGATTATCTCGATTTTTATTTATTAGACCCTTCTATTAGCTCAAATGCTCAACAGCAGTACCTGCAAGACCATGAAGTACACACCGGTGATCGGCTGCCGTTTAGCCAAAGACCTTACCCTTATGTTAATTTTCTCTTTGATGTTGAGCTTAATCCGGGGCAAAGCAAAGTGGTTTATCTCCGGTTACGTTCATGGGATGGGCTGCATCGCAAGTGTCCGATGATGCTGTGGGATAAACAAGCCTTTGCATTAGACAATGGTCAGGGTCATCTGGCATTTGGTTTGTTCTTTGGCATTTTATTGGTGATGGCGATTTATAACCTGTTTGTGTTTATGGTGGTCAGAGATAAGGCTTATCTGTATTACGTCAGTTATATTAGCTGCTTTTTGCTGTGGAGTCTGACCTATTTTGGCTATGCCTTTGAACATTGGTGGCCTGATAGCCCGCATTTTTCCAATCAAATTCAGCTGATTTTGGTGGGCCTAAGTTGCACATTTGGTGCATTGTTTATTCGTACTTATTTAGAGGCGAAAGAGCAAGTGAAGTGGTTTTATAAGCTGAGCCAGTTTTTTATCGCGATGATGGCGGTGGTGTTGCTGTTGGCGGTGGTGGATAAACATGCCATCGGTATCGCCACTGTGGCGTTTATCAGCATACCTTGTTGTCTGACCTGCCTAGTGGCGGGATATGTCCGTTTAAAAAGTGGCTTTAGACCAGCGCGTTATTTTTTACTGGCTTGGTCGATTTTGTTGTTATCGGTGGTATTGTTTTTGTTTAAATCGGCCGGATTGTTGCCGAGTATATTTATCTTCGAAAAAAGCATCCTGATTGGCTCTATGATCGAAGTGGTATTGTTGTCGTTGGGACTGGCTGACCGAATTAATGGTTTAAAACAACAACAGGCGGTGCAACGGGCGGCTTTGGCGGCGGCCGAAGATGCTCATCGGCTTAAAGATGAGTTTATGGCCAATACCTCTCATGAATTACGCACCCCACTCAATGGCATCATCGGCCTAGCCGAGTCGTTAATTGACGGTGCTACCGGACGCCTGCCTGAAAAAACCAATGCCACCTTGAGCATGGTGGTGAGCAGTGGCAAACGCCTTGCTAATCTGGTCAATGATATTCTTGATTTTTCGAAGTTAAAAAACCATCAATTGGTATTACGCCCCGGTGCCGTTGAGTTACATGCTTTGACCGATGTAGTGTTGATGTTGTCACAGCCACTGCTGGCTGACAAAGAGGTGAAGTTAATCAACAATGTGTCTGATGATTTGCCTGCGGCACTGGCCGATGAAGACAGACTGGGGCAAATTGTTCACAACCTGGTGGGTAATGCGATTAAGTTTACCGACATGGGCAGCGTCACGGTATCGGCCGCGGTGGTCAATCGCCAACTGTCAGTGAGTGTCACTGATACTGGCATTGGTATTGCCCGTGAGCATTTCACCAGTATTTTCGAATCCTTTGCGCAACTTCAGGGTCAAATTGAACGCGCTTATGGCGGCACCGGTTTGGGGCTGGCAGTCAGTAAGCAATTGGTCGAATTACATGGTGGCACGATTGAGGTGGATTCGGTGTTAGGCCAAGGCTCGACTTTTAGTTTTACTTTGCCGATAGCTTCCGAACCTGCTTTGGCAAAAATTGCGCCGCAAGACATCACCACCTCAACGACTTCAACAACCTCCTCAACGAAAATTGTCCCTACAGAAATACCAATTGAAGATAGTTCAGTAGAAGAAATTTCGCCTGATTCATTGCCTCGCCATTATGCTGACTTTGACGGTAGTCGGTTCCATTTACTGTTGGTAGATGATGAGCCGATTAATCGTCAGGTATTAAATAATCATTTGTGTTTACAAAATTACCAGTTGACCCATGCCTCAGGTGGCAAGCAGGCGCTTAAACTGATGGAAGAGGAGGGGCCATTTGATTTGGTGTTGCTTGATATCATGATGCCGCAGGTCTCGGGGTATGAGGTCTGTCAAATCTGGCGCGAGCGCTGGTCGGTCAGTGAGTTGCCAGTGCTATTTTTAACTGCCAATCACGATGTCGCCGAGTTAGTGCAGTGCTTTGCGGTGGGCGGTAACGATGTTTTAAGCAAACCGGTGGTTAAATATGAATTGTTAAGTCGGGTGCAGACTCATCTTAATCTGCTCGATATTAACCGCACTATGGACCATAAAGTCAGTGAACGTACTGCCGAGGTCACCCAAACTCAGCAAAAGCTGGTGATGGCTGAAAAGCTGGCATCACTGGGCACATTGATGGCCGGGGTGGCCCACGAAATCAATAATCCGACCCACTTTGTCTTTTCTTGCGTTGAAAATCTTGAGATGGATTTGGCAAAATGCGAAAAGTTTATTTATGATCTCGCCGGAGAAGATGCTGATGAAGCGATTCTGGAGAGTTTTCGTCGTCGTTTTAAACCGCTGCATCAACATTTGGCGACCATTAAAGATGGTGCTCGGCGCATCAAAACCATTGTCAGAGACCTTAAATCCTCGACCCATATTGATGGTGGCCAACAACAAACGGTACAGGTGACCGAGTTGCTGACTTCAACCATTAATCTAGTCGCGGCCAAATATAAAGACACCATTGAGATTGAGATTAACTATCAGGTGGAACCAGAGCTGAAATGTTACCCATCGAAATTGGGTCAGTTGTTTATGAATCTTATTGTTAATGCGGCTGATGCGGTGGAAGCTAGGTATCCGGCGCAGCCATCTGAGCCGGATAAAGCCAGAGATGGAAAAATTATCATCGGCTGTCAATGGCTTGAAGGGGCGATTGAGAAAACCATTGATATTTCGATTGCTGACAACGGCGATGGCATCACTGAAGATATACAGCGCCGCCTGTTTGATCCATTCTTTTCAACCAAAGGTCTTGGTGAAGGCTCAGGGTTGGGATTGTCAATATCATATGATATTGTACAAAAGCATGGCGGTGAGTTGCTGGTGGAGTCTGAAGTCGGCGTTGGCTCGGTTTTTCGGGTTCAGTTGCCAGCCTAATACTATGAAAAGTTGGCTCTGACCATATACTGCAATTTAGGGTAACAAATCAAAAAATGCTTTTTCTTCCTCTGCGTTGCCTCTGCGCTCTCTGTGGCTCTGTGGTAGTCGCAAAGAACGAAGCCACTTGTTACCCA